>NZ_MUFI01000013.1:0-68772 GCF_001996265.1 Salinivibrio sp. MA440 | reverse complement strand
ATTCTTAGAATAAAAAACCAATCAATAGCTTAAATACGGATTTTTGTTAATCAAACGGCAGATCAGCAAGATAGCAGCGAATGGTTCAAATTAAATTCGTGACCAAGATCTCATATCTGTAAGGAAAACTTACATTTCGCGATCGTTTTCACGTTTTTTCCCCGTGTTATACTGGGGCTTATCCTTTACTACTCGGACCTGTTGATGCTCAGCCCTGCCGTAAAATCAGACATTCGCGCGTGCTACCAAACGCTACAAGACCAACTTCCTCACTTTATTCCGCGCAAAGCTCAGAACTATTTAGTGGCAGAGCTGGCCAAAACCTTGGCAGGTGATTATGACCCCAAGCGTCGGCTGCTGGTGGCCGAGGCCGGCACTGGGGTGGGCAAATCAATGGCGTATTTGATGGGCGCGATTCCGTTTGCGCTTAACAACAATAAAAAAGTGGTGGTATCGACCGCAACCGTGGCGTTGCAAGAGCAGCTCGCCGATAAAGATATCCCGTTTTTTCATCGTATCTGCCCCAAGCCGTTTGATTTTATCTTGGCCAAGGGGCGGCAACGTTATTGCTGTGCACATAAGCTAAGCGCGGTGGCGGACACAGAAAGTATTCAAGGGGCGCTATTCACCCAAAAACCTAAGCGCAGCGAGCAATTGCTGCTGAATGATCTTTACGTTGCCCTGAGTCGAGGAAAATGGGATGGTGACCGCGACAGCTGGCCCAAACCGATTGCCGATCACCTATGGCAAGCGATCGCCTCTGACAAACACACCTGCCATGCTGGCCTGCCCGCTCACCGTGGTTGTCCCTTTGCCAAAGCGCGCGAGGCGATGGATAAAGCGGATGTGGTGGTGGTTAATCACAGCTTGCTGCTCGCCGATCTCGAACTCGGCGGCGGGGTGATCTTGCCCGAGCCAGAGCAGTGCCTGTATATGATTGACGAGGCGCACCACCTTCCCACGGTGGCGCGCGATTTTTCTGCCGCCAGTGCCAGTTTGCTTGGCGTGGTGGGCTGGTTAGAAAAGCTCAATCAAGCCGCCACTAAACTCGGGAACACTGCGGATATCAAACGTGCACACCGCTTTGTTGATAGCTTACTCGAGGCAATACAAACCCTGATCCCCGGGTTACGCGAGGCAAAAAATATGCTCAGCCAGCTGTCGCTCAACGACGACGGTTGTTATCGCTTTGCCGATGGTGAACTGCCCGAAGCCCTGATTGCGCCCAGCGAACAACTAAAAACCGCGAGCAAAAAAGCCCATCAGGCATTGGGAAAGATCCATGATTTGATCAATGAGCGTCTGAAAGAAAATGACATTTCTGCCAAACTGGCTGATCCCGCGCTCGCCGAAACCGCGTTTTTCCTCCAACGGTTAGAAAATTTAGAAAAAGTCTGGACCTTAATGGCCCAACCGAATGCCGATAAAGGCGCACCGCTTGCCCGTTGGGTGAAAGCCTGCCGTGAGCGCGAGGGGGATCTTTGGGTGCATGTCTCTCCCTTAGAAGTAGGCTGGCGTCTGGATCAAATGCTCTGGTCTCGCGCCGCCGGGGTTGGACTGTTTTCTGCGACCTTGCGCGCCCTGAATCGCTTTAGCTATTTTTGCCGCCAAGTCGGACTCAGTGAAAGCGACGGTTCGCGTTATTTAGCCTTACCCTCGCCATTTGATTACGCCAATAAAGCGCGCTTGGTGATCCCAACCATGCCTTGTGAGCCGCAAGCCAGTGCCTTTACGGCGGCGCTGAGCGAGAAAATTCTTGAGCACTTAGAGGGCGAGCGAGCGTCCTTGGTATTGTTCGCCTCTTATTGGCAGATGAAACAAGTCACCCAAGCCATTGAGCAAACGGTCACACAACGCGGCTGGCAACTGCTCTGTCAAGGCACACAATCACGCACGGCGCTATTAAAGGCCCATCAGCAAGCAGTCAGTGCGGACAAAACCAGTATAATTTTTGGCACCGGCAGTTTTTCCGAAGGCTTAGATTTGCCCGGTAACTTATTGACTAATCTCATTATTACGAAAATTCCCTTTGCGGTCCCCACTTCTCCAGTGGAAGAAGCTCACGCGGAGTATATTGAACGCTGCGGTGGCAATCCGTTTTTACAAATCGCGGTCCCAGAAGCGAGTAAAAAGCTGGTGCAATCAGTCGGTCGTCTACTGCGCAAAGAGGAAGACTCTGGTAAGGTAGTGCTTCTTGACCGGCGCATTATCACCCGCAGATATGGCCAATCTTTACTCGACTCGCTGCCGCCATTCAAACGCGTGATCGAACCTTAAATTAACGAGTGACTATGCTTGAATTGATTGATCTTTCGACCTTAGTGATCCTAGGGCTGACTGCTTTTGTCGCCGGCTTTATCGATGCCGTCGCCGGCGGTGGCGGCATGCTGACTGTTCCAGCCCTATTATCACTGGGTTTGCCGCCCCATGTGGCGTTAGGTACCAACAAACTGGCCGCGACCTTTGCCTCCAGCACCGCCGCCTTTACCTATTATAAAAAACGTCTTTTTTCGCCTTTATTTTGGCAACACGCGTTTTGGGGCACCTTGATTGGCGCAACCGCAGGGACTTTACTGGTTGATGTGTTAAGCACTGAATGGTTAGAAAAGGCGATCCCCGTGGTGGTGCTTGTGGCAGCGATTTACACCGTTTGGCATCCCCACCCTAAGGGAGATAACAACCAGCTCCCCGCGCACTGCCCCAAGCTACCGATGAAGCAATGGAGCCAAGGCCTGTCGTTGGGCTTTTATGATGGCGTTGCCGGTCCGGGTACGGGCGCGTTTTGGACGGTGTCTACCATGTCGCTCTATCGGATGAATATTTTGCTCTCTTCCGGATTGGCGAAAGCGATGAACTTCACCAGTAATATTACCTCATTGGTGGCGTTTGCGCTTTTGGGCCATGTGAACTGGGCACTCGGGCTGACCATGGGCGTATGCTTGATGCTGGGGGCATTTATTGGCGCCCACTCCGCGATTCGTTTTGGCAGTCAGTTTATTCGACCTATTTTTGTGACCGCGGTGGTGATTTTAGCCGGTAAACTGGCCGTTGATGCTTGGTTTTAATCGCCGTTATCGTCGCCGCTGTGCGTGACTGAGAGACCCATAATGAAAGCGCAAATCGATGCAATGTCCCAACACCTTGAGCAACTGGCCAATCAAGCCGCAGAGGTCGACCGACGCCGTGGCGAAGCCCGCGCGCCTTTATTCGCGACAACGCTTTTTCATTGCAAAGGCAAATTGCTCACACCCTGTGTGAACGAAGCCCAAGGATTGCTGGCAGTGATGCAGCGCGATCACCAACAAGGGGCGCTGACCGATGCACGTGCGACCCATATTTGCGACACCTTGTTATCGCAAATCACCGCGCTACAACGTGAACTGGCGACACAGCCGTTACGTAAGCAAGAGCAAGCCAAACGCGGGCCACGACGCCAGGCGATTGGTGAGCTTTATCAAGACTTAGCCAAGCACCAAGATTGGGAGCGTCGACTGGCCGATAAACTCCGAGACGCCAATGCCAGCGTCGAGATGGCATCAACCCCCGCGGTGCGTCAGCAGTACCAAAAACAAGTGCTTGCCTTAGAACAACGCCTAGCACGCTGCACCAAGGCGCGAGAGCGTATCGAAACCACGATCAGTTACCGAGAAAAAAAATCGTGATTCACGTTCAGTTCATACCAAGCATCAAACCCGAGCGCTCAATCAGGAGAGATACGTGCTGCCATTGATTTATCATCCGGTGTACTCGGACTTTCCCCTTCCCGACGGCCACCGCTACCCTTTGCAAAAATACCGATTGTTGTTTGAGCGGTTACAACGCCTGGCGTTACCAGTTGAGTTTCATCAACCGACCCCGGCCACTCGGAAAGTGATTGATGCCGTTCATGATCCCGCGTATGTCAGTCAGTTGCTGGCAGGGGATCTCCCCTTAGTCAAAATGCGTCGGATTGGTTTTCCATGGAGCGACGCATTGATCGCACGCAGTTTAACCTCGCTCGGCGGCACCACACTGACGGTCGATCACGCTCTGGATTCAGGCCTTGCTATTCATCTCACCGGCGGCTATCACCATGCGCACTACGACTTCGGCAGCGGCTTTTGTTTATTTAATGATTTGATGCTTGCCGCCCGCCATGCGCTCACCCAGCCAGGCATTGATAAGGTGATGATTGTCGATTGTGATGTACATCATGGCGATGGCACCGCCGCCTTGGCCGCCGACCACCCCGATATTGTGACGTTTTCTGTCCATTGCGAGAAAAATTTTCCCTCACGCAAACCGCCCTCCGATTTGGACTTGCCCCTGCCAACAGGCACAGGCGATCAGGACTATCTCAGCGCTTTTTTGCCCTTGTTAGATCTCGCCCTCGCACAATACCGCCCTGATATGGTGATTTATGATGCGGGGGTCGATGTCCACCAAGCCGATGCGCTTGGCTATTTGGCGTTATCGACCGAGGGCATTTATCAACGCGATAGCGGGGTACTCTCACGCTGTGCCAAGCATGATATTCCGGTCGCCGCGGTGATTGGTGGCGGATACCATGACTCGCACACCAGTTTGGTGCCGTTGCACGAACAACTCATTCAAGCGGCCCTTATTCACTTTGCTGATTTTGCATCCAGCCCGGAGGTATCATGACTAACCCGCACGCGTCGACACCAAGCGCCTTAGAAAACGCTCCTGATGACGTCAAACTCGCTGTCGATCTTATTTACTTGCTCGAAAACCATGCCATTGATCCAGATACCGCTTTATCTGCGATTGAGATGGTGAGACGCGATCTGCTGGCGAAAAAAAACTCACCTCCCTAATCAATTAGGCATGCGGCCGCTACTTTTTCTGACAAAAACGGTTGGCGTTTCCGAATGGCTTGCATGCTTACCACTCGATTTTGCTGATATTACGTGCTGTCGATCACATTTTGTTCAGTCTTAACAATGTGAATAAATAGTCATTATTTACGCTATATTATTTAACTCCTTGAACCTGGACTGCTTTAACATCAAGCAATTAGCCTGCAAAGCATTACATTTTGGTTACAGTTTTTAGTGCTGTTATTAACACATGCAACCGATTAAAAAACCAACACTTCGCTAATCATATAGTGTTTTGTCTCACAAATATCGGTATTATCCGGCGTGCTCCAATTAGTGTACCGGTGCGTTGAAACATCGGCATGGCTAATCAAAGCGCACTCTGGCAACAGCCGAGCATGGATTCAAAATGCTGTTGCAGACTCAACGTCCACTCGTCATATCAGGCCTTGATGCATGACTTTCTCGAGTGACGCGTTGCTCACCTGCATGGATGGCAGCGATCTCACAAGGACAGTGGTTGTCGACCCTCGCATTCGGTAATCATCGGGTTATGGCCCGAGCAACAACCGTGCAAGGCGTCTCCCAACAGACAAAACAGAGTTTAATGATGGAACTACTTAAAAATCTATTTGTGTCCGTAGTCGATACAGGTAACGGCCTCCTTTGGGGCAGCGTACTGATTTATCTTTTGATTGGCTTAGGCTTGTACTTCACGGTGCGATCAGGCTTCATTCAATTCCGTAACTTTGGCCACATGTTTAAACTGATGGCAGACAGCCGTAATGGCGCATCAGGCGGGATCTCGTCGTTCCAAGCATTCAGTACCAGTCTTGCCGCGCGTGTCGGCACCGGGAATATGGCAGGTGTCGCGGTGGCGCTGTATCTTGGTGGCCCGGGTGCTATTTTCTGGATGTGGCTAACCGCCCTGGTGGGTATGGCGACCAGCTTTGTCGAATCCACTCTCGCGCAAGCGTACAAAGTGAACCACAACGACAAAACCTACCGTGGAGGCCCGGCTTACTACATCGAAAAAGGCTTGGGTCAACGTTGGCTTGGGATTGCATTTGCCATTTGCTTGATTATCGCCTTTGGTTTGGCTTTTAACGGGGTGCAATCGAATTCCATTGCCGCAGCCATGGACACCGCGTTTGGCTTTAATGATCTCGCTGTCGGTATTGGTCTGGCGTTGGTCACCGCACCGGTTATTTTTGGCGGCATGCGCTCAGTCGCACGCGTTGCAGAGCTGATTGTCCCCTTTATGGCACTGGCTTATTTATTGGTTGCTTTGGTCGTGGTCGCCATGAACATCGAACAGCTTCCCGCCGTGATTACAACCATTGTCAAAAGCGCATTAGGCTTGGAGCAGGCTGCAGGCGGTGCCATGGGCTATGCGATCGCGCAAGCAATGATGCAAGGGATTAAACGCGGCTTGTTCTCAAACGAAGCCGGTATGGGTTCAGCCCCTAATGCTGCGGCAACGGCGACTACCAAGCCGAATCATCCTGCCGCGCAGGGCTACGTCCAGATGCTGGGTGTCTTCGTCGATACCATTGTCATTTGTACCGCGACCGCATCGATTATCTTGATCTCGGGCATGCTTGAGCCTGAGAGCGGCCTGACAGGTATTGCACTGACGCAAGAAGCCTTGGTCAGCCAAGTCGGTGATTGGGGCGCTGCCTTTATCGCCATCGCGATTCTGCTGTTTGCCTTTACCTCGATCATCGCCAATTATTCGTATGGCGAGTCTAACATCGAATATATCTTTAAGTGTCGTAAAGCCATCTTGTTGTATCGTATTGCGGTGCTCGCAATGGTGCTGATGGGCGCGGTGATGGATCTGCCACTGATTTGGAGCTTTGCTGACTTATCAATGGGGATGATGGCCGTGATTAACTTGGTCGCGATTGCGCTGCTGTCTGGCGTCGCGTTCGCCTTGATGAAAGACTACGAAGACCAGCGTCGTGCGGGTAAAAACCCGACTTTTGATCGTACCAAATTCCCGAAACTGGATAAGCAAATCGATAAAGACGTTTGGTAATGCCAAGCCGATAGAACAAAAAAACCACCGATGATTCGGTGGTTTTTTTATTGGGCTCACTTTTTAAGGCGATGAACTTACACGCTCAACCAATACCCGATTAATAGCGTAAAAACCAGACACGCGCCGGCGTAAAAAACCAACTCAATCTTACGCGCTGTCATGTCTTCTGCTTCTTCCGGTTTGAGCGTCAATCCCCAATAGGCAAAGCCAACCGACGATGATAACAACAGCACCCCGAGACCGAATGCCAGCCCCTCTACTACGTGGATCAATGTCATTTGTGTTCCTCTTACTTTCCGTCACTGGCTTGTAGCACGCAAATTATACGCCTTGTCGACGAATACGGAAACCACACGAGAAACGTTCATTGTGTCTTTGTTTATTATCGCCATAACTCACTAATGGGTGTATCAGGCGAGAAGTCGTGTGCAATTTGTGCCTGTAGCAGCTCAGCAGTGGCGATTGCATCGGTAAGCGCATGGTGGCTTTGATAAAATGGCAACTGATAGCGCTGCCGACTGTCAGCCAAGCGAATCGATTCCGGCGGCCGACGGGCTATCCAGTCAGCGAAGCTACGCTTGCCGGTGCGATGCTTCCAGGCTTCTAATTCCATGGTATCGACCATGGGGAAAATAATGCCCTCGCCTAGCCGCTCTTTTATCGCACGATCCAAAAACTCGCGTTCAATCCGGCGATAATGCACCACCACCACTGAACCCGCCAGCGCACTGAGTAATGGCTCAATCACATGGGAAAAATCCGGTGCATTGACAATGTCGGAGTGCGTGATGCCGTGAATGACAATCGACGATTCGGCAAGTGGTCGGTTGGGGTTCACAATCCAATGCTGGGCCTGTTGGCAGCGAATACGATTGAGAGTAAAAGGCACTAAGCCAATACTGACAATCGCATCTTGCTGGCTATCGAGCCCCGTTGTTTCAAAATCAAGCGCCACAAACGGCACTTGCGAAACGGGCGTGTCGGGTGACACCCATCCTTGCTGATAAAAGGCCTGCAAGGTTTCGTGCTGCACGGTCTCGCGTTTCGTGTCTAGCATCGCACGCCAGTCTACCTGGTCTGCATCCTCTTTTTTCCTAAGATTAAAGTGGAACATATCCTTCCTTTACGACCGATTGGGCTGATAGCGGAATTTCAAAAATTTCTGTGCATTACTTAAAATCTGAAAGGCGTCTTTTAAATTACGGCGCTCAAAGTCAGATAAGTTCTCCGGCTCAATATTGTTATCAGGTTCACGATCCGCTTCTATATCTAATGCTTGGTGACGGATCCTGACCATCGAAATAAACTCCATCGCATCGCGCAGATCGGGACCGCGGCCTTTGGGTAAGATCCCTGCTTCGATAATATCGTCTAAACGCTCAAACGAGTTTTGCGAGCGCGAATCGGTCGCCAATGCATGAACACGTATCAAGTCGGCTAAGGGCGCGGTACCACGCCGCTTTAAGTTAATCGAATTATTGTGGCGACCGTCTTGCTCCATGACAAAATCTTTAAAAAAGCCTAATGGTGGAGTGCGGTTCAAGGCGTTACGCGCCATGGACGCCAAAAAGCGATTATTGCGACGGGCGCGACGACCCACGAAAGCTTTAAGTTGCTCGGCCCAGTTCGTTCGACCATGCACCCCATCCAAGTCGAAGAAAATATTACTGTCGAGCAGTGAACGCGGGCTAGGATTATCTATCCAATCGGCAAAGCATTGCTCCCATTGTTTCAGCGTTTTACGCCACTCGGGGTTGGTCGCCATGATATTACCGGTGCAGTAGGTATAACCACATGCGTTTAGGCCATCAGAGACGCGCTTAGACAGGGCTTCAAAATACGCATTGTGTTGGCCATGATCGTAGTTGTCATCAAGGATAATTGCGTTGTCTTGGTCGGTGACAATCAGCTGCTCATCACGCGCCATAGAGCCCATCGCCAAAAAGCAATACGGCACAGGCGGCTCACCCAACTCTTCTTCGGCAAGCTCTAAAAGACGCTGCTTAAAACTGCGTCCAATCACCGACAGTGCCGAGCCAATCATATGCGAGTTGGCATCTTCATTGACCATGCGTACAAAGCAATCTTTGACCTGCTTAGATAAGATCACCAAATCCTCGACCGACTGCTGACGGAAGATACTCGCCACCAAGAACAAGCTGTTTTGCGACTCGTAGCGTGCAATATCAGACAAGGCAACCACACCAATCGGCTTGCCGTGTTGTAGCACCGGCACATGGTGCAAGTTGGAGCGCAGAATGGTCAGCATGGCCTCAAAAATATACGCATTATGATCCAAGGTAATCAACTGTGGCGACATGATCTCCTGAACCGGCGTTTCATAAGGCAAACCTTCTGCTAACACCCGGTTACGCAAGTCTCGATCGGTAATAATCCCCAGTACCGGTTTGAGCCCTGTTTCTGGATTGGGCTCATCACCCATGACCAAAATCGATGAGACGGTTTCTTGCGACATCACTTGCGCGGCATATTGCACGGAGTCAGTACTGGCAATCATCACCGGGTCGCGAATAATCAGTTTCTTCACTTTGGAGGTGGTGAGATCATTGGCTTCATTGTGGCTTGATACCGCTTGGCGCAAGCGTGTTCTATCTTCCACCTCGACAAAATCGGCAAAATGCTCAAAATCATCAAACAAGCGATTAAACGTGGCTTCCGGAATAAAATAGATCAAAGTGTCTTCAATCGCTTTCGCTGGCATCCGCACACGATTGTTCATCAATAGACCCATTTGGCCAAAAATGTCGCCCTCGGATATGCGGTTATACAGGGTGCCATTACGGCGAAACAGCTCGACAGCGCCGCTACGCATGATCGCCAAGTCGTGAATTTCATCACCGTAAGCAAAAATATCGGTGCCTGCACGGAAATAACTGATCTCAATGCTGGTTGCCACTTCTGCGACCACCTCTTCGGGCATTGAATCAAATGGGGCGTACTGTGCAAGAAATGTTGCAATCTCGATTTGTTCAGCTTCCATAGCGCTCACCTAAACGTGCGATAATATCGTGGTAGGACACAGTGAATCAGAATGTCCGTTGGCGGTGACACAGTGTGCCGTATCACTTGCCATAAAAAAAGGCAGCCTCGAAAGCCTGCCTTTTCTATCTTAGCTAACTATCAAGCAGTTAGCACACTTCTTTATTTTGCACGCGGCTCAGAAGCAAGGCCTTTAAACAAGGAGAGCGTCGCCACCAGCAAGACCACCGCGAACGGGAAGCCCGTCGAGACCGCCATTGCCTGCAACGCAACAAGCCCGCCGCCGAGGATCAGTGCGATCGCGACCAGGCCTTCGAAGGTTGCCCAGAAAACGCGCTGCGATACCGGTACGTCCATTTTCCCGCCTGCCGAAATGGTATCTAGCACCAAAGAGCCGGAGTCAGACGAGGTAACAAAGAAGACAATGACCAAGATAATACCGATAAACGAGGTGATCTCTGCTAACGGCAACCCTTCTAGCATGGCAAACAAAGTCAGCGACAACTCTGCGTCAACCACTGCGGTATACCCTTCATTGACAAACTGGTTAATCGCAGTGCCACCAAATGAAGTCATCCACAATACGCTTGCGGCGGATGGGATCAGCAGCACACAGGTAATAAACTCGCGAACGGTTCGCCCACGTGAGACGCGGGCAATAAACATACCCACAAATGGAGACCAAGAAATCCACCATGCCCAATAGAACGCGGTCCAACCTTGGGTAAAGTTGGCATCCTCTCGGCCAAATGGCATAGCCAGCGCCGGCAGGTTCTGTAAATACGCCCCGAGGTTACCAAAGAAGCCGGTCAGAATCGCTAACGTTGGCCCGACGATAATCACGAAAAGGAGAAGTAAGAACGCCAGGCCTAGGTTGATCTCAGATAAACGCTTTACTCCTTTATCCACACCCGCTACGACCGAAAAGATCGCCAACGCAGTAATGCCGATCACCAGCAAGACTTCAGTGGTGGCCCCCAATGGTGTATCAAACAAATAATGCAAACCACCGGATGCTTGTGATGCACCAATGCCAAGCGAAGTAGCGAGACCAAAGAGCGTCGCGACAATAGCTAAGATATCAATCAAGTGACCGGTCCAGCCCCAAATACGCTCACCAAACAACGGATAAAATACCGACCGAATGGTCAAAGGAAGCCCTTTGTTATAAGCAAACAATGCCAAACCGAGTGCTAATACGGCATAAATCGCCCAAGGGTGTAAGCCCCAGTGAAAAATGGTTGCCGACATCCCCAGTCGACGCGCGGCTTCGGTATCACCGGCAGCAGCCCCCAAAGGCGCCCAGTCGGTACGTAGACCATCAGTACCCGTTGCGGTCCCTTGTAACGCCGTTTGGAAATGGGTTAGTGGCTCAGAGACACCATAAAACATCAAACCAATGCCCATACCGGCGGCAAAAAGCATCGCGAACCAGCCAGCATAGCCGTAATCCGGTTTGGCCTCAGTGCCCCCCAGCCGTACCTTGCCTAGTGGTGAGACAATTAGCACCAAACAAGCGATGACAAAGACATTACCGGTTAAAAGAAAGAACCAGTCGAGATTTGCGGTTAACCAAGCACGCATCTGCTCAAAAATCGGGGCCATTTGGTTTTGGAAAGCCAACGTCACAAACACAAAGGCCATAATTACCAAACCCGCGACCATAAATACGCGGTTATGAATATCAAAGCCAAACGGGCCAAACTTGAGGGCAACGTTGTCCTGACCGACCTGATAATCGGTGTCGATCGGGTTCACCTTCCCGTCTGGTGTCATCATATCTTCATGGCTTTTATCGCTCACACGTAAACTCCTTACTCCGTCTACTCGGCAACCTGTCATTATTGCTAAACGCTGCCTGGACAACACTCGATATCGAGGTAAACGTCAGCACGCAAAAAGAAGCAATGACAGAAAAGTCAGCAAGAATATCACACAAGATGAATAGGTGAATAAAGGGCTGGCGAGCTTGGTCAATATTTAACCACTTCATAACGCTCCGTCTCGAGAGACGAACATTAGCGGCAAAGGGAGGCTGAAAAAAGAGGGCAATAAAACAGCGCTAACAAAAAAGAGGCAACGCATGGTGCGCTGCCTCTTTCATCATTGACTAGATTAACGATGTTTCGCTAACTAGCCTCGCGGCTCTGACATCAAGCCTTTAAACAAGGAGACCGTCGCGACCAACAGCACAATCGTGAATGGGAAACCGGTTGATACCGCCATCGCTTGCAGGGCAACCAAGCCACCGCCAAGGATCAGCGCAACAGCAACCAAGCCCTCGAAAGACGCCCAGAAAACACGCTGTGGTACAGGCACATTCACTTTACCGCCCGCTGAAATGGTATCAATAACCAATGAGCCCGAGTCAGACGAGGTCACAAAGAATACCATAACCAGGATAATCCCGATAAACGAGGTGATTGATGCCAACGGCAAGTCATCCAACATCGCAAACAGCTTGAGTGAAAGCTCCGCATCAGCAACAGCGGTATAGCCTTCATTAACGAACTGACCAATCGCCGTGCCACCAAAGGCGGTCATCCAAAGCACACAGGCCGCTGAAGGGATGATAAGCACACAGGTGATAAATTCACGCACAGTACGACCGCGTGAAACACGCGCAATAAACATACCCACAAATGGGGACCAAGAAATCCACCATGCCCAATAGAAGGAAGTCCAGCCTTGGGTAAAGTTCGCATCTTCACGGCCAAATGGCATAGACAGCGCAGGCAGATTTTGTAGATATGCCCCTAGGTTTCCAAAGAAGCCGGTTAAGATGGCAATCGTTGGACCCACGGCAATCACAAAGATTAGCAGCAACAGTGCCAAAATCATGTTGATTTCAGACAGGCGTTTGACCCCTTTGTCTACCCCTGCAACAACCGAAAGGATCGCCGCGCCCGTAATACCCATCACCAGCATGACTTCGGTGGTATTACCCAGGGGCGTGTCAAACAGATAATGCAGACCGGCGGATGCTTGTGATGCCCCCAAGCCTAGCGAGGTGGCAAGACCAAACAAGGTCGCAATGATCGCGAGAATGTCAATCACGTGCCCTGTCCAACCCCAAACACGTTCACCGAACAGTGGGTAGAACACAGAACGCATGGTCAAAGGCAAGCCTTTGTTATACGCAAACAGTGCCAAGCCTAGAGCCAATACCGCGTAAATCGCCCATGGGTGTAAACCCCAGTGGAAAATAGTCGCAGACATACCTAGGCGACGGGCAGCTTCAGTATCCCCGGCTGCCGCCCCCAAAGGCGCCCAGTCAGTGCGAAGGCCGTCAGCACCGGTTGCCGTTCCACCTAACGCGGTTTGGAAGTGCGTCAATGGTTCAGACACGCCATAGAACATCAAGCCAATGCCCATACCGGCCGCAAAAAGCATCGCGAACCAGCCCGCATAGCCGTAATCCGGTTTGGCCTCAGTACCACCCAATCGAACTTTACCCAGTGGTGACACAACCAGCACTAGACAAGCAACAACAAAAATATTACCTGCAGAAAGGAAGAACCAGTCTAGATTTGAGGTTAGCCATCCACGCAAATCCCCAAAAACAGGACCGATTTGGTTTTGAAATGCCAAGGTGACAAAAATGAAGGCCAAAATCGACAGCCCGGAAATCATAAATACTCGGTTATGAATATCAAAACCAAACGGGCCGAGTTTCAGCGCTACGTTATCCTGACCGACCTGATAGTCAGTATCGATCGGGTTAACCTTCCCGTCTGGTGTCATCATATCTTCATGGCTTTTATCGCTCACGAGTTAACTCCTTAGTCCGTTTATTCGGAAGCCTGTGAGTGTTGGTAGCGAGCTCATTATTTATTGATGTTTAAGCCATCTTTAACATCAATAAAAGATCAGTCATCACCACACAGTCGGCTACATTAACACATCTCGAAAATTTTTTAATTAGGGGCCTAACCAAATGTTCATTTTGTGACCACCTACTAAGAAAAAATCAGCCCGAATCCCGCGTCCTTACTCGCTCAGCGAGTTATTTGAACTCTTTATTTCAGAACTATAAATAATCGTGTCGCTAAGGAAATAGCACTATCCTTGGCCTATTCGAATCATAGCCGGGTTTTATTCTAGATGCCCATGAAAAATAGACACAGTCACCATCAACACTTTTGATGCAACGCAATCTTCACTCACAATGCTGATAGGAAGAACCCGTCTCGACACCTTTTATAACCAAGATGTCACGCATCATTTACGAGCTACAACACACCTTTTATCAATATAGACACAAGTGCAATTAAATGAACACAAAGAGGACAAAAAGTGACTCTTGTCACATTATTAAAATCGCGTACAATACCGCCGCAATCGTTTTCCATCCTAAGTTTAACGTTTGCGGAGCAACATCATGCAGTTTGGCATTGGCCTTTTGGGGATTAGTGTCCTCTTCCTTATCGCGGTTGTCTTTTCGGAAAATCGCTCCGCGATTAATTGGCGCACAGTGGGAGGTGCGTTCCTAATACAAATCGTCTTTGCTGGCTTTATCATCTCTGTTCCGCTTGGTCAGCGTATTCTAGCTAACGCATCAGAAGCCGTGTCGGCGATTATTAGTTTTGGCGATATTGGCGCTGAATTTCTGTTTGGTGATCTGGCTAAGTTTAAACTTGGTTTTATTTTCGCTTTTAATGTACTTCCCACCATCGTTTTTTTCTCTGCACTGATCGCTGTGCTTTACCACATTGGGGTCATGACTTGGATCATTCGCCTCATTGGTGGCTTATTGCGCCGCGTACTTGGCACTTCTCGCACTGAGTCCATGTCTGCCACGGCCAATATCTTTGTTGGCTCCGTTGAAGCGCCGTTGGTTGTAAAACCTTTTCTTTCTACCATGACTCGCTCCGAGCTGTTTGCTGTTATGGTAGGCGGGCTCGCCTCAGTCGCCGGCGGCACCATGGTGGGTTACGCAGGCTTGGGGGTAGAGATGAAATACCTGATCGCGGCTGCGTTTATGTCGGCACCTGCTGGGTTAATGATGGCCAAAATAATGGTACCGCAGACCGAATCCCCCATGAATCATGCTCAACACCAAGCGCTCGAAGACGATCAAGATAAACCAGTGAATGTGATTGATGCTGGCACGCAAGGCGCCTTGAGTGGCTTACAAATTGCGATGGCCGTGGGGGCCAGCTTACTCGCCGTGATCAGTATGATTGCGCTGATTAATGGTGGGTTAGGGAAACTGGGGCCTATTTTAAACTTGCCGCAACTAAGCCTTGAGTGGCTATTCGGCTACCTATTTGCACCAGTGGCTTGGCTGATTGGCATTCCCTGGCAAGAGGCGATGACAGCAGGCACCTTGATTGGTAAGAAAATTGCTGTGAATGAATTTGTGGCGTTTGCGGATTTTATGAACCTAAAAGAAGCGCTCTCTCCCCATAGCCAAGCCATTGTTACGTTTGCGTTATGTGGCTTTGCCAACCTCACCTCAATAGCAATGTTAATGGGTGGCTTGGGCGGCATTGTCCCAGAGCGCCGCGGTGATATCGCCAAATTAGGCATGCGCGCCATTCTTGCCGCAACCTTAGCCAACCTCATGAGTGCCACCTTGGCAGGGCTATACCTCTCCCTTTAATAGCAACATTACTTTGTGTTTTCGTTATTTATCACCATGGACGGTGAGTCGCTTGTGGAGGCTCGCTAGCAAACCTCTGGGTCTGTTACACTCTTTCACTTTACATTAAGAGAGTTAAATCGATGCGATATCCTTGGGTGCTTTTTGATGCGGATGAAACCCTGTTTCACTTCGATGCGTTTGCGGGACTACAACGTATGTTTTCGCGCTACAATGTCAATTTTGACCATCACGCGTTTGCGGAATACTCAGAGCTAAACAAGCCTTTGTGGGTACAATATCAAGATGGTGAAATTGATGCTCATACGCTACAAACCGAGCGTTTTACGCGTTGGGGAGAGCGTCTTAACGTGGCGCCTGCAACATTGAACCAGGGTTTTTTAGATGCAATGTCTGAGATTTGCGAACCATTGCCAGGCGCGCGCGATCTTATTAGTGCGATCAAGCCACATGCACATATTGGTATCATTACTAACGGATTTACCGCTCTCCAAGATATCCGCCTGGAAAGAACCGGGTTGAAGTCTGCGATTTCAACCTTAGTGATATCCGAGCAAGTGGGCATCGCCAAGCCGGACCCTCGGATCTTTGAACATGCCTTTGAAAAAATGGGAAATCCCCCCAAGGACAAAATCTTAATGGTTGGAGATAATCCACATTCTGATGTGCTGGGTGGCATGCGTGCAGGGATTGATACATGCTGGCTTAATAGCGATAACACACCGTCACCAGCAGGCATTACGCCAACCCATCAAGTCGAGTCACTTTTTGATCTAAAAGCATGGTTGATCTGAAAACGTGGTTGCTCTAAAAACGTGGTTGTGGTTAACCGAAAGGCATAAAAAAAGAGAGCGTAATGCTCTCTTTTTTATGCTCAATGACTCGTGGACAAGATTTGTCCACGATGGCTCACGAACAATGCTTAGCTATGGTCGCCACGTACAAAGGCTGCTTTTTCAGCGTGCTGGCCTTGATCTGTGTTAGCGACATAGTTGACTGAACGGCTGTTCTGGTTTTGTGCATGAATAAATACACGACCAGACTCGTCAGTGACTTTCGCATCCAGACCGGATTCGCTGGTCACTTTCGCACCTTCAACCGCTTGGCCTTGCTCGGTAACGGTTACCCAAGCGCCGCCTTCAGCTGGGGTGACATCGAGGTTTAAACCACCAGCCATTACAGAGGTTGAAGCGAGCGTCAGGGCGAAAATTGCTGCAAGTTTTTTCATGGTTATTTCCTCTTTCGTATCGGGTTGACTGCTATTAAACGCCAATAACGCGGATGCTTTGTCACCTCACTGTCTCTATTTTGAAAAATGGCTATTTTTTTGAAAATGCTATTTTTCGCAGAAACTTGCTCACAAAGCATACTCCCTAGAATCGACAGTATGTTCGCGTTATTGCGTTGGAACGAGCACGAGATTACGCCGATAAAAGTGTGCGGACAATCACAATTATGCGAATGAGTTGTTCGAAAAATTTCACGTGAATATCAAGGTAATCAGGCGTAAAAGAAGGAATCGTGGCCAGGAATATTTTTGCCGCTGTGATCGGCTTCATCTCTCTCTTCGTTTTCTACAAGGCAGTCAATTAATCATTCCCAGGAAGTCACCAAGCGTTTGCAATGTTGCATCGCCGTCATGGTGGGGAGTAAAAAATGAGAGGGAGAACAATGATGTTAAAACACACAATGACCAAATTTGCAGTCACTGCCACGTTCCTCGCAAGCATGGGCTCCGCGGTCGCTGCTCACCACAAGGGTGATCATGATATTGTTGATACTGCGATGAAAAATGATGACTTTTCAACGTTGGTCGCAGCAGTAAAAGCCGCTGATCTGGTTGATACATTGAAAGGTGATGGCCCATTTACAGTGTTTGCGCCGACCAATGCGGCCTTTGATAAGCTCCCAGATGGCACCGTAGAAACACTGCTGAAGCCAGAGAATAAAGACAAACTAACCGATATCCTCACTTACCATGTTGTCCCCGGTAAGGTCACAGCCGAGCAAGTTATGGGTATGTCATCAGCAACCACGGTGCAAGGTAGCGATGTGATGATCAAAGTCTCTTACGGTGATGTGAAAGTGGACAACGCGACTGTGGTGAAACCCGATGTCATGGCGTCCAACGGCGTGATTCACGTGATTGATACCGTGATCATGCCGTAGTATTTATTCGGTTATCAACAAACTTCGCAATGATCAGAAAAGGCCTGCTCTCGAGCAGGCCTTTTGTATGGCTAGACATGGGGCTGACTCGTGGTGAGTTATGCCGCTTGGTCTGTGTCTTTTTTCTGAAATTTACCCAATAAAGCATGATAGAAGTCATGATCAGACAAGGTACCGAGAAATTCACCATTTTCTACCAGCAATACAGGCGTATTGGTATTATAGCGAATTTCAATCGCGTCACGCATCTCAATATCGGGTGAGGCCACAACAATGGTGTTATCGCCAACTTGTGAGAAATCGAGCGTGTCTTTGTCCCACTCAACCACACGCAATGGTTGATCGCCTGCGGTTGCAGAGAAAGTGCCATCTTGCTCAGCCGTGACCCAGATTTCACGTCGATCACAGATTTTCCAACGATTCTCAACGCGCGTTAAGTTATCAGCCGTTTTCATCATTGAGCGTCCTTTTAAGACATTCAATGGGTTAGTATGAGCCACAAAGTCACGGACGTAGTCAGTTTCTGGACGTAATACAATGTCTTCCGGCTTGCCATGCTGAATCAATTGGCCCGATTCCATAATCGCAATGTTGTTACCAATCTTTAACGCTTCATCCAAGTCGTGACTGACGAACAGAATGGTTTTATTGAGTTTTTTCTGTATTTCTAACAGCTCATCTTGCAACTGGGCTCGGATCAGTGGGTCAAGCGCAGAGAAAGGCTCATCCATCAGCAATATATCGCTGTCCATGGCAAAGGCCCTTGCTAAACCAACACGCTGCTGCATACCACCAGACAGTTCATGAGGATATTGGTTAGCCCACTCATCTAGACCAACGAGCTCCAATTTCTCAAGCGCTTGCTTGCGGCGCTCTTTTTTGCTGATCCCCTTCATTTCCAAGCCAAACGCCACATTGTCGACAACCGTCATCCAAGGCATCAAGGCAAATTTTTGGAACACCATAGAAGCACGACTGGTGCGCAAGTGACGCAATGTCTGCGAATCAACAGTCGCCATATCGACCATTTGATCGCCGTCGCGGACTTCGAGGCTACCACGACTAATAGGGTTTAAGCCGTTAACTGCACGGAGTAAGCTCGATTTACCTGAGCCTGAAAGGCCCATGAGCACACAGATTTCGCCTTCTTTAACATTGAGCGATACATTATCGACACCGACAACTTGTCCAGTTTGTTCAATAATTTCTGACCGAGAAAGGCCTTTATCCAACAGATCAAGTGCTGGCTGTACGTTATCGCCAAACACGACATCTAAATTTTTAATTGCGATTGCGTCCATGGTTACCTCTTATTCGTTGCCTTGGTTGGGTGCTTTACACAAGCGGTCAAGAATGATGGCGACCAATACAATCGCAAGACCCGCTTCAAACCCTTGAGAAATGTTCACTGTATTCAGTGCACGGACAACCGGTTTACCCAGGCCATCAGCCCCCACCAGCGCAGCAATAACCACCATCGACAGCGACAACATAATACACTGAGTCACACCTGTCATAATGCTTGGCAATGCCGCCGGCAATTCCACTTTAAACAACAATTTCATACGAGTGGCACCAAATGCACGTCCCGCCTCGACCAATTCTTCAGGCACCCGCGTGATCCCTAGATACGTCAGGCGGATTGGCGATGCGATAGCAAAGATAATGGTCGAAATAAGGCCCGGAACAATCCCTAAACCAAACAACACCAGCGTTGGGATGAGATACACAAACGGTGGTACAGTTTGCATTAAATCGAGCAATGGCCGCATAAAGGTGTATACCAAAGGCCGGTGCGCCGCCATTATCCCCAGCGGTATGCCAATTAATACGGAAATCGTTGTCGCGGCAAAAACCAGAACAAAGGTTTCCAGCATCTCTTGCCAGTAGCCCAGGTTGAGGATCAACAAGAGCGCACTCACAACAAAGATCACGATAGAAATTCGACGTTGCAGGTACCAAGCAAGAGCCGCGGTCATAAGAATCGGACCAGCTGCTGGCATCCATTTAAAAATATCGACCAATAGTGTGATGCTAGTATCTAACCCAATTGAAATCGCATCAAAAAAACCGGCGGCATTCATGGTCAACCAATCAACACCGCTTTCCATCCATTGACCGAGTGGGATCTTGTTATCTGTAATAATATTCACAATAAAACCTTAGGGGCGGCGTTAACACCGCCCTCTCCTTCTACACTTTTATAGTTACGCTTCAGTCTTTTTTAGGTATTCAGTGACCGCTTCAACAGCGTCTTTACCATCAACTGTGGTGACACCGTCTAGCCACTTGTTCAACACACTTGGGTTGTTGCGTAGCCATTCACGTGCAGCCATTTGTGGCTTCTCACCGTCGTTGAGGATTTTGCCCATCATTTCGTTTTCCATCTTGAGACTAAACTCAAGATTCTCGAGCATTTGACCCACGTTTGCGCACTGCTCGACATAGCCGCTACGTACGTTGGTATGAACCGTGGCACCACCATAGTTCGGGCCGAAGTACTCATCGGCACCAGATAGATATTTCATATCAAAATTGCTGTTCATTGGGTGCGGGGCCCAGCCGAGGAAGGCAACCCATTTGTCACGACGAACGGCACGTGAGACTTGCGAAATCATGCCCGCTTCACTGGACTCGATTAGGCGGAAATCACCCAGATCAAAGTCGTTGGTGTCGATCATTTTTTGAATTTGCGTGTTGCCATCGTTACCGGGTTCAATGCCATAAATGCGTGAATCAAATTTGTCAGCATATTCCGCGATATCTGCAACACTAGTCACACCGGCATCGTACACATATTTAGGCACAGCTAAGGTGTATTTTGCCCCCGTTAGGTTAGCGCGAACGCTATCGACAGTGCCGTTATCAATGTACTTCTTAATATCGCCTGTCTGTGTTGGCATCCAGTTACCGAGGAATACGTCGATGTCGCCCGACGCCAGTGATGAGAAGGTCACAGGCAGTGACAGTAAATCTGTCTCTGTGGTGTAACCCATGCCTTTAAGCACTTCCGTGGTGATAGCCGTCGTTGAAGTGACGTCTGTCCAACCGATATCCGAGAAACGCACGGTTTCACACTGATTCGCTGCAGCGCCGAACGCCATCATTGAGCTCAAGCCAACGGCAGTCATCAGCGTTTTGGTGGTTTTACGTTTATTCATTGACATATTAGTTTCCTTGTAATGCTTACTAATTAGTTTCTAGTGTGTGCTCACCCTTGGGTGGCATCGTCACTCTGCGCGTTTTGATTGCGTTGCTTGTCTTGCCACTCACCCGCAATCCATACTGGCACCTGCTCGGCAGGTAAGAGTGGCTTCTCAAGGATCATGTCAGCGGCGCGCTCCGCTACCATGATGGTTGGGGCATTCAGGTTGCCATTAGGAATCGTCGGGAAGACAGAGGAGTCCACCACGCGCAACCCTTGAATTCCACGCACACGGCATTGCTCATCGAGTACCGCCATTGCGTCGTCTTCGGCGCCCATTTTGCAAGTACACGATGGGTGATAAGCACTTTCCACATTCTCTTTCACCCAACGATCGATCGCTTCATCCGACTCAACATCCTTACCCGGCTGGATCTCATCACCACGGAATGCGTTCATCGCGTTTTGATCCATAATTTCGCGGGTTAAACGAATAGTGTCGCGCCAATCTTGGCGGTCTTGCTCAGTCGTAATGTAATTAAATAAAATTGCCGGCTTAGCATGCGGATCGGCAGACTGAATCCGAACATGGCCGCGACTTTCTGGTTTATTAGGGCCGACATGCACCTGGAAGCCATGGCCATCAAATGCCGCTTTACCGTCATAGCGCATAGCAGCAGGCAAAAAGTGATACTGCACGTTTGGCCACTTCAGTCCTTCGCGTGAGCGAATAAAGGCGCAAGATTCAAAATGGTTGGTCGCGCCCAAGCCTTTACGGGTCAGGATCCACTCGGTACCAATCATGCCTTTGCTAATAAGGCCCAGTTTGCTGTTCAGCGTGATGGGTTGCTTACAATGGAACTGAAAATACACCTCGAGGTGGTCTTGCAAATTTTCACCGACGCCCGGCAGCTCGTGCTGAACATCAACACCTGCACTTTCAAGCACGTCACGCGCACCAATACCGGATAGCTGTAAAAGCTGAGGCGACCCAACAGAGCCGGCACTGGAGATCACTTCTTTATCCGCCATCACATGCTCGATGTTGCCGCCTTTTTCAAATTCCACACCGACAGCACGCTTGCCTTCTAGCAAGATACGGCGCGTCACCACGCCTTTTTTCAAGGTGAGGTTGCTACGCTTCAAGGCACGGCGCAGATAGGCGTTTGATGTTGAGGCACGCACACCTTTATCGACGGTCATGTGCATTGGGCCAAAGCCTTCTTGCTGATAACCGTTGTAATCTTTGGTTTCTGGATACCCAGCTTCCACCCCTGCATCAATAAAAGCTTGATACAATGGGTTTAATTTCATGTCGTTACCGTTGCAAGTGCCGACAGGACCGTTACCACCACGATAGGTATCTGCCCCGCCTGACCAACTTTCAGCACGCTTAAAGTACGGCAAGCAGCTAGCGTAATCCCAGCCATTGGCACCGTGCTCAACCCACTCTTCATAGTCGCAAGCGTGACCACGGACATACACCATGCCATTAATCGATGAGCTGCCACCGAGCACTTTACCGCGGGGGCAATGAAGTTCACGTCCATCAAGGCCTGGCTCTGGCAATGTCTCGAACTGCCAGGCATAGCGCTTGGTGTTCATAGGAATCGACAAAGCCGTCGGCATTTGAATAAAAATACTCTTATCGGTACCGCCCGCTTCAAGCAGTAGCACTTGATGTTGGCCAGATTCGGTCAGCCGATCGGCCAATGCGCAGCCGGCCGAACCCGCGCCGACGATAATATAATCGTAGCGTTGTGACATATTGGTCGCTCCGTTAGAAATTAGGCGTAAGGGCTGGCGAAGTCGCCAAGCTCAATCAGGACACTCTTGGTTTGGGTATAATGTGTGAGGGTTTCGACACCATTCTCACGACCGACACCTGAGTGTTTGTAGCCACCAACTGGCATTTCTGCGGGTGAGTCACCCCAGGTGTTGACCCAGCAAATACCGGCTTCAAGCTGATGAATAATGCGGTGAGCACGCGATAGATTCTGCGTAAAGATACCTGCCGCTAAGCCATAATGGGTATTGTTGGCACGGGCAACGACTTCTTCCTCATCAGAAAAACGCAATACCGACATCACGGGGCCAAAGATCTCTTCACGCACGTGCGCCATGTTGTCATCACAGTCTGTAAAGATGGTTGGCGCGACAAAGTTACCCTTATCAAGCCCGTTCTCAGTGACGCGGTAGCCACCGGTCAGCAAGGTTGCACCGCTTGCTTTTGCCGTTTCAATCGCCGTCATCACTTTATTAAGGTGTTCAGTCGAGATCAGCGCACCGACCTGGGTGTTCATATCGGTTGGGTCACCGATAACGAGCTTTTCTGTACGCGCTTTCAGTTGCTCAACGAAGGCGTCGTAAATGCTGTCGTGAACAAATACACGGGTGCCGTGTGTACACACTTCGCCTTGGGTATAGAAGTTCGCGACCATAGCTGCCGATACCGCATTATCAAGGTCTGCATCATCAAACACGATACAAGGTGATTTACCGCCTAGCTCCATAGTGACCGACTTGAGTGTTTTAGCCGCGTCACCCATGACCGTTTTACCGGTTCCGACTTCACCCGTGAACGAGACTTTGGCAATCTCAGGGTGTGCAGTCAGCATTTGGCCCACACGGTAGTCACCTTGAACCACATTAAACACACCGGCTGGCATCCCTGCTTCGGCAAAAATTTCTGCCAGTTTTAAGGCGGTTAGCGGTGTTTCTTCGGACGGTTTAAACACCATAGCGTTTCCCGCTGCCAATGCTGGTGCTGACTTCCACATCGCAATCTGGATCGGATAGTTCCATGCACCAATGCCTGCACACACGCCAAGTGGCTCACGACGGGTATAGAAGAATTGGTTTTCAGAAAGCGGTTGTTGCTCGCCCTGCATGGACGGGACAAGATTGGCGAAATACTCAATCGCATCCGCACCGGTGACCACGTCAACCTCGACCGCTTCTTGCATCGGCTTACCGGTGTCGAGTACTTCGAGCTTCGCTAATTCATCATTACGCTCACGTAACAGGGCAACGGCTTTTAGTAGAATACGGCTACGCTCCATCGCTGTCATACGCGACCAAACTGCAAAGCCTTGTTTGGCAGCATCGACAGCCGCTTGTACATCGTCTGCCGAAGCTTGATCAATTTGTGCAAGCGTTTCACCCGTGGCCGGGTTGACGGTTGCAAAGTGCTCACCACTGGTTGCAGCGGTCAGTTGCCCATTAATAAATAGCGTTTTCGCGTCCATAATTAATCCTGAATTCTTTTGTGTTCGAGTGTATATGTCAGGCGTTTGCGGCCTTAGCTCTGAGGACGACCATAAAAGGTCAATTGCTTATCCAAATAATCATTGATGATGGTCCGAGCGTTGTTGGCATCAATACCTTTAGGGTTCAATGCACCGCGCAACCAAATACCATCGATCAACGCCGCAATCCCCTGAGCGACCATCACCGCCTGATCAAGCGGCAATAATGCACGTAGCTCAATGCGCAAATGCGACAGTAGGCGCTTTTCGTTCACGCGTTGTAAACGGTATAATTCATCGTCATGCATGGCATACGACCAGAACGCTAACCACGTTTTAACCACATCAGATTTGGCCTGAAACCCTTCAAAGTTGGCGTTAATGATCGCGTTGATGCGCGCCTGATGGTGGTGGCGTGGGGTTTCGCGCAATGCGCTAATCACCGTTGCCGATAGCTCACGTAGAACCACGCGCATGGTTTCTTCTAGCAAGCCATGCTTACCACCAAAATAGTGGTTAATAATGCCTGTTGATACGCCGGCTTCCTTACTGATCAAAGAAATCGTGGCTGCATGCAGCCCTACTCGACCGATGACCGTCATCGTGGCCTTAACCAGCTGCGGTTTCCGTACTTCCGGCATCCCTACCTTAGGCATTACGTCTCCATTCGTTTTTTTAATTGAACGATTAGTTAAAGATAATCTTACACGCTAATCATTAGATCTCAAACATTATTTTTAACCAATTCGCTACACCCCACCCCACGAAAAAACAGCTAGATAAAGCAAAAACAATGATTTAAGTCAATTTTAACTTCACTCTTTTGTCACCTAATTGTTTGTGCTGATAGCAGTATTTATCACCAAATCGCTCAATAAATGACCGAAAATACAACTATCACAAGCGATTATTAAGGGTCATAAACAAGAGAAGCGCTATGATTTAGCCTGACTCATTACCAGCGACATCATCATCAAAAACGCTAAAAAGCGTAAAAAAATAACGAAAATCCGCTCATATCGCCGATCATCAGATAAAATAAGACAAAAATGGAATCGAGCACCAAGCTCTAWCGTAATGGTCTCAGAAAAAATCAAGTCTTTGCTTGATAGAAAGGAGGGCTAATCCAGCGAGATGTAATATTTAACGCAGCCAATGTTTAGGGTGACTATCTTTTTCCGCGTTAATGACAAATATGTAGGGATAAAAAAGCGCCCAGGCCATCACAAGATGGACTGGGCGCTCATAAAACAGTTAAACGGCTAACGGTGAGAGAGATTACTCGTAGTTAAGATCCGTTGCTTTACCGGAGAACACACGATAGACAAACACGGTGTACAAGAAGATCATCGGCAACACAAACATGGCACCATAACCCACAATCAATAAGGTACCTGGTGCACTCGCTGCCTCTTGTGCTGTCATTACTCCTGGGACGATGTCCGGAAAGAAACTATAGGCCAAGCCAAAAAAGCTTAATGCGAACAAGAATATCGCGCCAATGAATGGGAATTGGTATCCCACGTCATTTTCAACCGGTACATGGCGTAAATATCGGTCGACCAGCACCATAATCGCCAGACACACTAATGGAACGGGGGCGAGCAGCAAGATCTCAGGGAAGCCAAACCAACGCGCGGCAACCGTTTCACTTACCAGTGGGTTCACAATGCTAATGGCTAAGACGCCTAGCGCGGCTAACCAACCACCACGACGCGACCATTTAGCCGCTCGCTTTTGTAAATCGCCTTCAGTCTTCATCACCAGCCAGGTTCCGCCGATATAGATGTAAGCTGCGGTCACACAAAGGCCACTTAATAAGGCAAACAAGTACGCCCCGATGCTTTCATCAAATGCCAACACATAACGGCCTATCATGTAGCCTTGGGTCATCGCTGCAATAAAAGAGCCGGCTTTAAAGCAACGATCCCAGAGATCTTTGCGTTCAGGCCGCACCTTGGCACGGAAATCGAAGGAGACCCCGCGCAAGATTAATCCCGCTAACATCACTGAGGTCGGCAAGTATAGCTCAGTCAAAATCAAGCTATGTGCGGTTGGGAATGCAATCAACAAAATACCAACCGCCAACACTAACCACGTTTCGTTGGCATCCCAAAAAGGGCCAATCGATGCAATCATGCGATCGCGCTGTGCTTGGTTACAGCTCGGGAGCAACATGCCAACCCCGAGATCGTAGCCATCTAATACGGCATACATAAATACCGTAAACCCAAAGAGCAATAGATAGATTTCAGGTAAATGTGGTGTGATGGTCATACGTTCACCTCTTTAGTTGACTGCGCGGTGTTTGCGTCGTCAGATTGATACTCTGGCAAACGTTTTTTCGCCAAGAAGAACAGGGTTCGAATGTAGGCCACCATCAACACGGCATAGAGGGTGAGATAGATGGTTAATGAAATCCCTACATTAGAACTGGCGACTGTCGTCACCGCATCCGCCGTCTTCAATACACCTTGAACAAGCCAAGGCTGACGACCAATCTCAGTGACATACCATCCCGATAAGGTAGCGACCCAGCCTGAGAAGGTCATCGCCACAAGCCCCATCAGATGCCACTTAGGCATTGGCTGGTTTCGCCATACACGGTACGCGGTGTACCAGCTCACCAGCAACATGAGCACACCTACGCCTACCATGATTCGAAAACCAAAGAAGAGTGGTTTCACCGGTGGATGATACTCAAAGCTTTCCAAGCCTTTGATTTCACCATCGAGTTTGTGAGTCAGAATCAAACTGGCCAGATTCGGAATACCGATTTCATAGTCGTTTGAACGTGTTTGTTCGTTAGGTACCGCAAAAAGCAGTAATGGCGCGCCTTGCTCGGTCTCCCAGACCCCTTCCATCGCCGCAATTTTCTGCGGTTGATGTTCTAGGGTGTTTAACCCGTGCATGTCGCCGATAAAGATTTGCAGTGGGATCAAAATAGCGGCCGCCGTAATCCCCACTTTCAGTGGCTTGTCTGACACACCGGACGTGGGTGATTTCAATTTCTGATAGGCGGAAATACCGGCAATTAAGAAAGACGCGGTCAGCCCTGACGCTAATAGCATATGGCTTAAGCGATACGGCATTGATGGGTTAAAAATAACCTCGAACCAGCTGGTTGGGTGGACCACCCCTTCAATGATCTCAAAGCCGGTTGGTGTGTGCATCCAGCTATTGAGTACCAGGATCCAAAAAGCAGAAATCGTGGTACCAATCGCCACCAGCAAAGTTGCCAGCGTATGCACCCAGTTAGGCACCCGGTTTTTACCGAATAACATCACACCGAGGAAGGTCGCTTCCATGAAAAACGCCGTCATCACCTCATAGCCCAATAAAGGACCCGCAATGTTGCCCACTTTTTCCATGAAGCCCGGCCAATTGGTGCCAAACTGAAAACTCATGGTGATACCAGAGACCACCCCAAGCGCAAAGGTCAGCGCAAACACTTTGACCCAGAAATAATAGGTGTCGAGCCAAATTTGCTCACCCGTGCGATTGTGTCTGAATTTGAAAAACACCAGCATCCATCCGAGTGCAATCGTGATGGTGGGAAAAAGAATATGGAAGCTGATGTTGGCCGCAAACTGCATTCGCGACAACATTAATGTATCTAACATGACATTACCCTCAGGACGTTACTTACCCGATTCTTCGTTGGACTTGCTGTGAAACAACTTGCCCGACAGCTCAAGAAGCCGACCGACACTGCTACCCAGCTTCATCAAATTTTTCAGATGTTCAGGTTTCATTTGCTGCACATCATCAAACCAATGGTTGAACAGCTCCAAAAGATCGTGGATCTCATGTAACTGCGTCACCGCGTGACTGTCTGCGTCGTCTTCGCTTCGCATAAAATGTGAACGCAACATCGATAAGGTGGGGTCGACTTCTCGCTTTTTCCTTTCAGCAAGCACCTGCTGCGCCAACTCCCAGATAGTGCCATTGGGCACGAAGTAATCCTTTCTATCTCCGGGGGTACGCTGTGAACGGATTAAATTCCAGCCTTGCAACTCTTTGGTTGCCATACTGACGTTGCCGCGAGAAATGTTGAGTGCAGACACAATGTCGTCAGCGCTTAAAGGATGTTCGCTTAGCACAATCAGCGCTAGCATTTCACCGACTGAGCGATTAAAGCCCCAACGGCTTCCCATCTCACCAAAGTGCATCACGACGTTGCGTAATTCTTGTGACAACTCCATTTTGATCTCCCTCACAATGCGTCTGAGGGATAATACGGAGTTTCTTTGCGTGGGATCAATGAAAATTTGGAATTTTCAGAAATTATTGAAAATAGAAAAGGACTTTAGTTACAAACTGTAAGGATGCTTTATGAAAATGTTACACAGGCTGATATGTGAACATGATCTTAATCACAAAGAATACGTAAGAACGCAGGGAAAAGGAAGCACGGCGACGCATAGATACACATAATTATTGTGTTTCTAAACATGACTCAAAACAGCAAAAATCACAGGCTACGCTAGATTCCATGATGACATGAGAGAAAAGATCAAACGCAACAAACGTTGCACTCTATAATAAGCACATGTGCGTAAACTTTTTGCACAACAAGTTGAATACGCTCATACCTAACCAATGAACAGAAGGAAGTTTGCTGTCATGTTCAAAAAGACACAGCGAGAATTGGATACCTGCCAAACGGAAAAAGCCGCACTCCAAGCTGAGCTCGATGCCATCAATACACATATTGCGACTATTACCTTCTCGCCTGACGGCACCATTACTAGTGTAAACGATAAACTCCTAAGTATTATTGGTTACGGTCGTGATGAGGTTATCGGCCAGCATCACCGCGCGGTTTGTTTCGAAGAAACCGTTAATGACCCAAGTTACCAACAATTTTGGCAATCACTCGCGCAAGGTAAACCACAGAAAGGCATATTTCGTCGCCGCCATCAGCATGGACAAGAAATTTGGATGGAAGCGACTTATGTACCGATCAAAGATACCAGCGGCAAAGTAGTCAGCGTTCGAAAATTGGCAGCGGATGTCACTAAACAGCACAAAGAGAGCTTACGACAACAATCTATTCTGGCTGCTATCGATCGTTCATTGGCGGTGATTGAATTTGAACCTGACGGCACAATTGTTCGTGCAAATGATAATTTCCTGGCCGCGGTGGGCTACCAAGCACGAGAAATTGCAGGCCAGCATCATGAGATATTTTGTGATCACGCGTTTTATGAAGATAACCCAAACTTCTGGGCATCACTAGCCAGCGGCCAATTCACGTCTGGCCAATACTTGCGTCGTGATAAACATGGTAATGAAGTTTGGCTCGAAGCAACGTATAACCCCGTTTTTGATGTCAATGGTAAAGTCTATCGCGTGATCAAGTTCGCGACTGCAATCACTGATACAGTGAAGAAAAATCAAGCCGTTAATCAGGCGGCAGAGCTTGCTCAAGCATCATCAGAACAAACACTCAAGCATAGTGAAAACGGTAGCGCCTTACTACAAGAAGCCGTTCAGCTATCGCAAAACGTCACCGACCAAGCTGTCGAAGCCGCTAATCAGGTAAATCAGCTCAGTGAGCATGCACAGAGCATTGAAAACATCGTCACCACGATCAAACAAATCGCCGAACAAACTAACTTGCTCGCACTCAATGCAGCGATAGAAGCAGCGCGCGCGGGTGATCAAGGCCGTGGATTCGCGGTTGTTGCCGACGAAGTTCGAGGTTTATCACAACGCACCAGCAAGTCCACCACAGAAATTGCCGATGTCGTCGATGAAAACCTACAACTGATCAAAGGGGTGAGTGAGGCAATGGAAAGAGTCACTGAACAATCAACCATGGGGCAAGAAAAAGTCACCGCAGCCGATAACGTGATGAGTGATATTCACGCAGGTGCAGAAGAAGTGTCGGCAACCGTTCGCGGTCTCACACATTAAAAGTAGACCTTCACCACCAACGCGTAATGGACCAATAAAGTGGATGAGAAAATAAGATGCAACCCCATATAAATGACGTGACTTCGTTAAAGTTGTCAGAGCTAATCCTAGCCTTGAGTACGGCGCTCGATATGACTGAAGGACAGCCACCCGAACATTGTATGCGCTGCACGTGGTTAGGAATGAAACTCGCTGACGCCTTAGCGCTCGATGATCAACAACGTCATGATCTTTTCTATACGTTGCTGCTAAAAGATGCGGGCTGCAGCAGCAATGCGGCACGGATCTGCGAACTGTACCTCACCAATGATTTAGCATTTAAACAAAGCTACAAGGTAGTGGACGGTAGCTTATCCAGCGTACTGAATTTCGTACTAAAAAATACCGGCGTAAAGCGTGGGTTTATGCAGAAGCTCTCGACCACACTCGATATCATTCGTCATGGCGACATGTATGCGCAAGAGCTGATCGAAACGCGATGTACCCGTGGTGCCGATGTCGCACGCGATTTACGTTTTAGTGAAAGCGTTGCTGAAGCCATCTACGCGCTGGATGAACACTATGATGGTGGTGGGCGTCCTGATCAGTTAAAGGCCGATCAGATCCCCTTGTTTTCGCGCATCGCATTGATGACGCAAGTCATTGATGTATTCCGAACCGAGTCCGGTGTCGACGCCGCACTCCGCGAGCTGAAAAACCGTCGCGGCACTTGGTTTGACCCCGACCTCGTCGATACCTTTTTACAGCTGGCTCACGAACCGCAATTTTGGCAGCAACTGGATAGCCCCACATTAAAAGAAGAAGTCCTGTCGATGACGCCTGCCAACACATGCATTTGGGTCGATGATGATTATATGGATGACATTGCAGCTGCCTTTGGGCGTATTGTTGATGCCAAAAGCCCTTTCACCTCGGGTCACAGTGAACGTGTCTCCGTATACGCTAGCTTAATTGCTGACGAGTTAAACATCAGTGAACATGATAAAAAATGGCTAAAGCGTGGCGCGTTACTGCACGATATTGGCAAACTCGGCGTAAGCAATAATGTGCTCGATAAGCCGGGAAAACTGGATGACGAGGAATGGGAGCACGTTAAACGCCATGCTGCACTGAGTAAAACCATCTTATCGAAAATCCACCAATTCGATCACCTCGCCAAGTTCGCTAGCGCCCATCATGAAAAGCTCGATGGCTCAGGGTATCCAGACGGCATGCAGGGCGATGACATTTCCCTGCTCACTCGCATTATTACCACCGCAGATATTTTTGATGCTATCACTGCTGAGCGTCCCTATCGTGGCCCTATCCCAATGAACAAAGCCTTATCCATCATGAAAGAAGAAACTGGCACGGCAATCGACGCGCGCTGCCTACAAGCGTTAATCGCAGGTCTCGAGCGTCTTCCTGAGCATTTTATTGTTCATGACGGTACATCGATCACATCATAGGCTTAACCTATCAGGTATATAGGTTAACTCTATTTTCCTTTTTTAATTCGGGACGTTATTCTATTTTCATCAATCGAAACAACACAGTTTCCAGTGTTGAATTTTCGCGATAGCGCGACGATTTAACACATTGATTTTGCCACTAAGGAGGCATTAGATGAGTAAACAATCAGCATTGATCGGATTGGACAGCACCAAAGCTGCAGATTTAGCAGCTCGCCTAGATACGCTATTAGCAAACTACCAAGTGCTGTACACCAATGTGCGTGGTTTTCACTGGAACATCAAAGGCGGCGACTTCTTTGAGCTACACGTAAAATTCGAAGAGATCTATACCGATCTGCAAACTAAGATCGATGAAGTAGCCGAGCGCATTCTTACTATTGGTGGTACCGCTGAACACCGCTTCAGTGAATATTTGAAAATCAGTGAAATCAAAGAGCATGCACCAGAGGCGAACGGTCAAGCCGGTCTACGCGCCATTGTTGACGGGTTTAGTGTATTAATTAGCCTACAACGTGACATTATGAGCCTTGCTGGTGAAGCTGACGACGAAGGCACATCAGCACTAATGAGCGATTACATCCGCGAACAAGAAAAATTACTGTGGATGTTCAACGCATACTTGAACTAATCACCTGTTCGATAACGTAAAAATAGCCCGCTTTGTCGGGCTATTTTTTTATGTCTCTCGCCTTTAAACACGTTTGATAGATCGCTCGCCTAGCGTCATTTAACTCGCCTGGCGTTAACTGATTCAGCGGTGTAAGGTGTTTCTGGTAAAGGCAAAGCTAGCCGTTCGACGTAATTCACTTTGATAGCGCCTTGGTACTCAAAATGCGTCACGATCGCGCTCAAGTGTTCCGATTTAGCGGGACGTTTAACGGGAAGCGAGACCTTCACCGGGCTCGGTGTGTTTTCCGCGCTACTTGTCACATAAATTGGCGTTTGCTCGATCCATCGGTACGCATCATCTAGCCATAGCCAATAAGCGGCTGCCGGCGCGCAACTGGTTGGCGTGTTAGGCAAATCCACCGTTAATTGTTGATCTGGATGGCCGATTAGTTTCACCCAAGGGCGCCGCGGTAATCCGTAAACGACCAAGCTGTAGTGCTGCCCACCTAAACGCAGTTCGTAAACACCTGGATCTACTTGGGTAAAAAGTTGTCCTGATTCAAGTTCTTGAAATCCAGTTTGAGCGCCTAATATTTCACTGATCACCGTCTGACCATTGGGATCAGTGAGCGTAACCAAAGTTGCACGCGATACATGCTCAGCCGATAGTTTGATTTCATAACCTAGGCTTGATGCTCCCGCGCGTCGCACAAAAGAAATGGTAAGCCCTTGTGGAATATCCTTTCCATTCGGCTCAGTTAGGCGTTGACCACAATCTGTTTGATTGATGATCGCATGTTTGAGCGCGGCCCAATGCTGGGTAGCAATCTGTTCTTGCGATAGTGCAAAAATAAGCTCCTGCCAAGCAACAGTAGGTCGGTCGGCGGCTAATGCCTGGTAGATCTGTTGCATGGGCGTATCACCAAACCAGGCTTGCTCAGCGTTTACTTTTACGCTTAGCATCGCGAATCCGAGAACCAGCAAGCGTCCCCATCGTGTCATAGCATCACCAATCTATAGCCCACGCCACGATGCGTCTCTATTGCTAAATCGGGCAATTTTTGTCGTAACCGCAACACATGATTATCCACAGTACGAGTGGTGGGAAACGCTTGATAACCCCAAATCTTGTTGAGTAATTCTTCACGATGAAAAACTCGCCCTGGGTTTTGTATTAACAATAATAACAGGTCAAATTCTTTCGGTTTCAACATCACGGATTCATTCTGCCAATAAACATTCCGCGATCCCGGCTCAACCTTGATCGGTCCATACAAAAGCTGGCTCTCGCCCAAAGGTCGAAGCTGGGCATAAATTCGCGCGAGCAACTCTTGATGTGAAAAAGGTTTAACCACATAGTCTTTTGCTCCTGCCATGAGCCCTTCAACTCGTTGTTCTACTTCAATTTTCGCGGTCAGTACAATAACAGGGAGCGCTTTTAAGGAAAGCCAGTGAGGAAGCTGAATCAAGCTATCACCGTCGGTCAGTTGCCGGTCTAAGATAACGAGATCGGCGTGATACCAGTGCTTCTCTACCTTGTGGCTATCAACTAACCAAGTACATTGGAAACCGTGGCTCTCAAAAAATTGACGTAGGCCCTCACCCAACAAGGTGTCATCTTCAATCAATAGCAAATGGCTCATTGGGGTAACTCCAACATGCAGCAAGTAGGATGACGTCTAATCAAAAGTTTACCCCCCATTTGCCGCATTAACCGCGCGACTAAAAATAATCCAATCCCCATATTGTGCTCAGACTTTGGTGCTTTACAGCGGCGCCAAACGCGTTGCCCCCATGAAGGAAAAGCACCATCATCATAGACACACACTCGAATTCGCTTGCCGACATGTACTCGGATCCAAACTTTATTGCCACCGTGTTGATGCGCATTTTGTATCAGATTTTTCAAACAAATAGAGAGCCAGTAGAAAGGCAATGTTAATGTCTTATCTTGGTTTAACGTGTAGTCAATGTCATAGCAGTCACACACGTTATCTAACCACTCGGATAACGAGGCTGTTTGCGTTTTAAACTGCTCGCTTTTATCGGTACTTAAATATCCCTTGCTGGTTTCCGTCAGTTGGTTGAGCCGTTGATGGTCGGCCAATAAACGCCACAACACATCTTGCGTACAGTCATCCAGCTTATCGAATTGATTGCGCAACATCTCAACCGTCAGACCCAAACTGGCAATGGGTGTTCGCAGTTCATGGGTGAGTAACTGGAGGATAAACTGGCGCTCGCGCCGCTGTTGGTACCTATCATAAACACTGCGCGCTAATCCCAGCACTAGCGCCCCAAAAATAGCCACCAAAATAGCAATCATGACGCCTCGATAAGCGGGATGTAACTGATTACAAATATTACCATATCGGTAGTCACAGCCCGTTGAGTGGGTCGATAGGCTCAAACGATAATTATCGGCGATCGACATCCATTGTGTGCGAGGTAACGCTTTCCACCCTTCTTCCCCATTTAACCACAGACGGTCTCCATCCAAATAGGCACGGTAACCGTTAAGCAAGGCATCACGCCCTGACTGACTAAGCGCGGCCAGTGCGTCATGCAAAGGGTGATTTTTATTGGCGAGAGTCACACGCTCTACCAGTTCAGGCGGTGGTGTCTTTATTGCGTAATGGCTTAAATAACGCTCGGCGTAACTCCCCCCAGCAGGATGAAGCAGCGGATTTTTTTCAAACCATTCAACCGGTAAAGGCTGTTCTCGACAAAGCGCAAGCTCGAAGCGCTGAGCAACTAACAGCCTTGGTACCACAATGCGCGGATTAGGTTGGCAGGTTTGAACGACCTGGTAGAGAGCGCTCAGATCTTGCCAATCAAAATGTTCAAAATCTGGATATTGTGCCTGGCTCACTAAAAGCGCTTGAGGATAAGCGTTTAAAGCCGGCTGAGCGACCATCAGGGTCCCTGCTTGCCACGCTTCATCGTAAAACCCCTTAAGCTGCGTTTGTAGATCGCTCGCCATCACTTGGCTACTCACCAAGATAGCTATCCATGCCACCCACATTCGCCTTATCACCACGTCACGCCTCCATTGGGCCCACTGCTGCCTGTATATTTAATGATCATAGTCGAGTCATGCCAGGCTGTGTCACCCAGGTGTCAACAGACGATAATAGAAGACAGACTCTCATATCATCCCAAAAAATCAGTTGGTTGTGCACATATCAGTTTGTTGTGTAAATAGGCGGTGGAATTCACAGGAAAATGATGGTGTATTGTTCGAGAAGCATGTGATTTTAGGGGGGAGCAGAAAGGGCGGAGACCTCCCCAGCTACATCCCGGCACACACGTCCCAAGCGCGGGCTGCTTCCTTCCGGACCTGACCCAGTACACAAGATAGTGTTGCGGGAGAACCAAGGAGGCCTCCATCGATATGTCGTTAAGCTTGCTTAACTGCGGGGCATTATGTGGCAAGGCTGGATGCAATGCAAGGAGGATTCGTTTTCTTACCGATTAACTGTTGATCTTATAAGCAATTATCACTTAATCATCGTCTGAGTCTTCCAAGAGTAAATACTCACCTACCCAGATAGCCGCCAGCATAGTGGCCCACGCCACCAGTAACGACATCGTTAATTGATAGGGAACACGCCAAGCAATAACTAAAAACGGCACGCACGGCAAAATGTGCATCGCAGGGTGACGTGAAGCGGCTAAACGCGGTGTAAGCGCCACCCACTGTAACAGCCCAATCATCGCAACCACTGCCACGCTCCACAGCGCGGATGGCCACCCAACCGCCGCGGCCAGAATGGGAAGCACTAGCCAAGCGCCACGGCGAGGTGGTTGGTAGCCCGGCCAATATTGCATCGATAGCCATAACCCGCATAACGCCGCAAGTTGAAGAGCCAAAAACCAGGGAGCCCCGCCTAATTTTGCTTCCGACTGCAAAGCCATTATCCCTGCGAAAATAGCGAGCATCACAGACCCAAGTAACCACTTAACATGGGGATGTCGGTCAGGATTAAACCATAAAGATAACGCTGGCAAGATCAGCAAAGTACTTGCCGCAAGCAAAGCAGGTAACTGCGGTAAAGAAAGGGCCAAGGCCGCCATTCCCAACAGCAATAACCAACTCGCCAATTTGTCTGGGTAGAAGAAAAACAACGCAGGCGCCATGATCGCTAGCCCATGTAAGGCATCGCCGGCACTGATACTCGCAGCAATAGCAATCGCTAGCACGATTGCGGGCCAAACTAATGAGGAAATCCGCATGCACACTCCTTGTGCTGTGGTCATGATTCCCAGTGTAGCGACTAGTTGTCGGATCGTACCAGCGTAATGGTTGGATCATAGGTGTGATTCGTATCCGTGATCACTTTATTAACCGTATTGGTGATAAATAACGGGCGTTCACTGACATCAATTTGCGCGGTGATCACATAATCATGAGAAGCAGAAATTTGGCTTGGATCGTAATTTAGCGCGAAATGGAGGGGCACTTGCTGACCTTCAGTCACAAAAGACTGTCGGCTAATCACTTTACCCGGCGAGTCCATTTTTTTTATTTCTACCAAACGCACAGTGACACTGGCAGTCTCGGGTAAAGCAAGGCGCTCACGATAGACCAAAGTACCAGAAATATTCGCTAAATCATTGGGTTGGCTATTACCAGAGCAAGCGGTAAACACTAGAGCAGTAAATAAGGCGAACAACAGAAACGTTAGTTTCTTCATTAAAGAATCCTCACCGAAACGCGTTTGAATGCGGCAAAAACGCTAAGGTTATGATAGCTTGAACAATAACAATGGAAGCATAGCATGAATCAAGGACTTATGAGCCAACCACTGACAGAACTCTTACAACTGCTGCAGCTTGAGCGATTAGACACCGGCCTATATCGCGGCCAAAGTGAGAATCTTGGACTGCCACAAGTGTATGGCGGGCAAGTGATTGGTCAAGCGCTCTCTGCCGCGAAAACATCCATCGAAGCCGATCGCTTTTTGCACTCATTTCACAGCTACTTCCTGCGTCCAGGCGACCCGGAACAACCGATCATCTATGATGTTGAGATACTCAGAGATGGAAAAAGTTTCAGTACTCGGCGAATAAAAGCCGTACAGTACGGCAAACCGATTTTCTATCTTACCGCATCGTATCAAGAGGAAGAGGAAAGTTTCGAGCATCAAAACTCAATGCCGACAGACGTGCCCGCTCCGGAAACTTTGCGCTCGGAGCAATCACTGGTCGCAGATATTGCCCATAAACTACCCGCCAATGTTGTCAAAGCGTTTGGCAGTGATAAACCAATAGAAGTTCGCCCTGCGACTGTGATCAATCCACTGAAGCCAGAACCGGCCCCAGCGAAGCAATATCTCTGGATCCGTGCTAACGGTGAAGTCGGCGATGACTACCATGTCCACCAATACTTGCTGGGCTACGCGGCGGATTGGGGGTTTTTGGTCACTGCGCTACAACCTCACGGGGTAACATTACTGACCCCAGGCATGAAAGTGGCTACTATTGATCACTCTATGTGGTTCCACCGCCCGTTTAGAATGGATGAGTGGCTGTTGTTTGCGATTGAAAGCCCCTCCGCCAGTGGTGCACGTGGATTTGTTCGCGGAGAGCTTTTTAACCAACAAGGTGACCTAGTGGCTTCTGCTACTCAAGAAGGGTTAATGCGTAAGCTCTCCTAGCGCTCAGCGACGCTATTCGCTGCAAACAAGGGGCCTGAGCCCCTTTTTAATTTTCTTACCTATGACACGACTAAGCCTGCGCTTCTTCCTCAAGCGCCGCCAAGTGAGCGCTGGCTTGCTGAAGCTGGTACATCTGCCAGTAACGCCCTTGCTGGCGTAGCAGGCTTTGATGACGCCCTTGCTCAATCACGCGGCCGCGATGCAAAACCAAGATGTTATCGGCCTCGGCAATAGTCGATAAACGGTGCGCAATCACTACCACTGTCATCTGCTGACGTAACCTACTTAATGCTTGCTGAACAAGCTCTTCGGTACCGGAATCGATATTGGCGGTGGCTTCATCAAGGATCAATATTTTAGGCTGACGGACTAACACCCGCGCTAGAGCCAATAGCTGACGTTGCCCAGCTGAGAACGTCATCCCCCCCTCGCCCAATGGAGTCTCTAAACCAGCAGGTAAGCCTTTCACGTACTCTGCCAATGCTACTTGCTCTAATGCATGCCAAATCACAGCATCGTCCAGTGTCTGTCCCAGCGCGATATTTTCTTTTAAGCTGCCGGTTAACATGTGCGGATCTTGTTGCACCATCGCCACGCCCTCGCGCAAACTTTGATGGCTTAAGGTTTCAATCGGCAAACCACCCAGCGTTAACGTGCCTTCTCCTGGGCGATAAAACCCCATGAGTAATGACGCTAAGGTTGATTTACCGCTCCCCGTATGACCGACCAACGCCAGAAAGCCGCCAGCAGGTACATTGACATTCACCTCTGACAATACCGGCGTTTCGCCATCATAAGAGAAGGATATATCACGCAGTGCAATGGCACCGTCAGGAATCGGTGTACTGTCATGACCATATTGCTCAGGCGGCGTATCCATCATTTCAAACAATCGCTCCCCCGCTGAAATCGCCTGCTGAAGCAGTGATAATTGTTGCATCATCTCAATCAGCGGCTCAGTGATTCGACCCAGGTAACTCAAAAAAGCATAGAGCACCCCGACGCCAATCACTTCCATTCCACTGACGCCGAAAATTGCCACTAAGGACAGCAAGGCGGCACCGGAGAGCAAATCAATCAAGGGACGGAGATAGATCCCGTTAAGGCGCTGAATGGTGACCATGGCATCCAAGTGATCCGCGGTCATCGTTTGAAAGCGGGAAGAAAACGCCTGCTCTTGCTGCATCAATTGGATAAGATTCATGCCCTGTACCGACTCGTTCATCACCCCGTTGATATCAGCAAGTCGGTCTCGCGCTCGGCGATAGGCGGGCGCTGAGCGTTTTTGATACCGTACCATTACCAAGATGACACAGGGCAATAACACCAGCACGACTAGCGTCAGTTCAATACTGAGCATCAGCATCGCCACCAGCATCACGCTAATCAAGGCGATGTTGCGTAAAAAAGTCGAAAGCACCGACACATACAGCTCTTTCAAGGATTCGGTATCATTGGTTAAGCGCGAGACAATCCGCCCCATCGGCACATAGTCAAACGCGGATAACGGCTGTTTGATAACGTTGGCAAACACGGTTTTTCGAATCCGCTGAATAATCGCCACCGCCATGGTGTTAAAGCGTAACTCGTACTGATACTGGAAGCCGGCCGAAACAATGGTGGATACAATGTACCCCACCGCAAGCGCCCACATGATCATCGCCGGATAATGGTCTTTGGCAACATAGCTATCAAGAAAGATTTGCACCAAATAAGGGCCGGTTACTTCCGCCACCGCGGCTACCAATAAGAAAATGGCGGCAATCACAAACTGGCGACGATCGCGACGCATATAGCTTAATAGCCGATATAAAATCTCTCGCTTAGTCATTGCGCGGCTCCTCATCGGCATCCAGTGCCGCTTCCAGCTGCTGGTATTGATGCATTTCTTGATACCATCCTGGCTGTTGAATCAATTGACGATGCTGACCGCGCTCGCGTATTTGGCCATGACTAAGCACCACGATTTCGTCGGCGCTTTCCAAGGCCGATAAGCGGTGAGCAATCACGATCGTGGTACGCGTTTGTTGATGCTGTTGTAGATTCTGCAAAATCCGATGTTCGGTGTCACCATCAACCGCCGACAAGGCATCATCCAAAATCAAGCACTCGGCACCCACCAATAATGCGCGAGCAATCGAAATGCGCTGCTTTTGACCACCGGACAGAGTAATCCCCTTTTCTCCAACAGCCGTTTGATAGCCCTGCGGCAACTGACGAATATCCTCGTCAATACAAGCCAAATGGGCCGCGTGTTCAATCTCCGTTTGAGTTGCGTCGGGGCGACCGAGGGCGATGTTTTCCGCAATCGAGCGCGAGAACAAAAACGGTGTTTGCGTCACCACCGCAAAACGTTGTCGCCACGACGACAAATCAGCGTTCGCAATCGATACATCACCATAACGAATATCGCCTTTTTCCAACGTAGTCAGATGCAATAGAAGTTGTAACAAGGTGGATTTGCCACTGCCAACCGGGCCCGCAATCCCCAGCATTGCCCCAGGCGGGAGGATCACATGGATATCTTTGAGGGCAAAACTGTCATCCGGTTGCCACTTAAACTGCTCAATGGCCAGCGTCAACGGCTGCATGGTGTCAGGCAGCGGAGTGTCACCACCAACAATGTCTGGCTGCTCTTGCATCAGCGCATCAATACGGGTCCACGCCGCTCGGCCCCGTTCGATAATATTGAACAGCCAGGCGATCGCGAGCATCGGCCAAATCATCAAACCTTGGTACAAGGTAAACGCCGTCAGATCGCCTAACGAAATCTCACCGTTAGCAACCAAATAGCCACCACCGGAAACGGTAAAGAAAAACGACGCGCCAATGGTGCCTTGAATCACCGGCGAAAACAGCGCATCGACCCGCGCTACGGCGAGGTTTTTCTCCCCGGTACGATCCGCAACCTGGTCGAACTGATTCATTTGGTGCTGCTCTAGACCAAAGGCACGTACCATTCTAACCGCAGACAGTGAGGACTGACTCACCTCTGACAGCTCAGAAAACGCCGCTTGTGACTCGGTGAAGGTATGATGTAAACGGCGCCCAAACCGATTGACTAAAAAGGCCATCACCGGCATCGGCAACAGCGCTAAAATCGTTAGTTGCCAACTGATTTGGCTGACCATCACAATCAATACCGCCGCACCTGTGATAATGGAATCACCCGCGGTCAGGACTCCCTCTCCGGCGGTCATCACCACCGCTTTCACATCATTAGTGGATCGCGCCATGATATCGCCACTCGGATAGCGACGGAAAAAATGCGGAGATTGGCGAGTAAAGTGATCATAAAGCCGATTACGCAGCACAGAGCCAAGCTCCGCCGCCGCACCGAAAAGCCACACTCGCCAAACAATGCGCAGCAGATACACCACCCCCCAGATAGCCAGCATGCCCGCTAATAGCCATAACAGTGTTTGCGTAGAAATATCCCCCGCAACCACGCCGTCGACCACATGGCCCACGGCCATCGGTGGGATCAGCTCGAAGACAGAGACAAATACCAAAATAATCATGGCGCCGACATAGCGACGCCATTCACGTTTAAAAAACCAGCCTAACTGCCAAAACACCTTCATGAGGGCTCCTTATTCTCCCCGCCTTTTATTATTTATCTGACCTATCCGATCGGTAGGGCGGTGGTGTATTTAAGTGCTTCCATTGCGAACGTTGATGTCACATTATTCAGACTTGGCACAGAATTGACCAGCTTTTTATAAAAATGATCAAATCGAGTCATATCAGCCACCTGCACCTTCATCATGTAATCGTACTCACCTGCCATGCGATAGAATTCCATCACCTCAGGAAACTCAGTCACCACCTCGGTAAAGGTTTTGTACCACTGCTCACTGTGGTCATTGGTTTTGATGTGGACGAAGGCGGTAAAGGCTAGGCCAACGGTTTCCGGGTCAAGCAATGCTACCCGCCCGCGGATCACCCCTTGTGATTCCAGCCGTTTCAGCCGCTTCCAACAGGGAGTCGTGGTTAAATTCACCCGTTCGGCCAGCGCGGCCACAGACCAGTTGGCATCTTCCTGTAGCGCTGCGAGTAAAGTGCGATCTATCTCATCTAAAGTGATAGTCATAAAAAATCATTTCCATCAAGTGTTATGTAGGAGTTTATTTTTCTCTTTTGGCGTCATTATAGAGCAAAAATAGCAAGGTTTTTATCCTGCGCTTTGCGTAAACTGGTACTAATCACGTATTCGGAGACGCATGATGACAACCCCACATCCTTGCCATACTTGGGTCGGTAACGCGATTCGCCTCATTGAAGCGGACTTTAAACGCTCTGCAGATACCCATTTAATCAAGCTCGACCTCCCTAGCTTCGCGGATATCGATATCTATCTGAAAGACGAAAGTACCCATCCAACCGGTAGCCTAAAGCATCGCTTGGCGCGCTCTTTGTTTTTGTACGGCTTATGTAATGGTTGGATTGATGAACACACCACCATCATTGAAAGCTCATCAGGCAGTACTGCCATTTCCGAAGCGTATTTTGCTCGCCTACTTGGCTTACGGTTTATTGCTGTGGTGCCCAAAAACACTGCGTGTAAGAAGATTGAGCAAATTCGTTTTTATGGCGGTGAAGCGCACTTTGTCGAGCGGTCAGACCAAATCTATGCCGAGTCTCGCCGCCTTGCTAAAGAGCTCAATGGCCATTACATGGATCAGTTTACCTATGCCGAGCGAGCAACGGACTGGCGTAGCAATAACAACATTGCCAACCGTATTTTTGAGCAAATGCAGTACGAGCGCTTTCCGATCCCTCGCTGGATTGTGATGAGCCCAGGCACCGGCGGTACCTCGGCGACCATTGGCCGCTACATTCGCTATCGCTGCCAACCCACTCAACTGATGGTGGCCGATGCTGAGCACTCGGTATTTCACGATTACTTCCTCACCGGCGATAAAAACTTAACGACGGATGAGAGCAGTCGGATTGAAGGGATTGGACGGCCACGTGTCGAGCCCAGCTTTATTCCCGGCGTGATTGATAGAATGACCACAGTGCCGGACACTCACAGTATCGCCACCATTCACTGGCTAGAAAGCCAGCTTGGCCGCAAAGCCGGTGCGTCCACGGGTACTAACCTGTACGGCGTCTTGATGCTGGCGAATGAAATGCGCGCCAACGGCGAGAAAGGCTCTATCGTCACCTTACTATGTGACAGCGGCGAGCGCTACCTAGACACCTATTACAACCCTGATTGGGTACGCGAGCACATTGGGGCGCTCGACCAAGCGACCCATGATTTGCAGACTTTGTTGGGGTAACGCGCCATCGTCTATACAGACGTTGGATAAACAGGCGCGTTAATATATAGATCAGGCGTAGGTCGGCATAAGCGCTGGGACGATATTAAACTTGTCACTCGGTGCAGCCGGCGCGCCCGTTGGCAATTTGCACATATCCATCCTCGAGCCGGGGCTTGTGTAATCGTCGCCAATGGCACCACCGATATATAAACCAGGCGTAGGTCGGCATAAGCGCCAGCACAATGCCAATCATTATCACGATGTGGGCCGCGCGCCATCCGACATCAAAGCCAAAGATTAACCTCGATGTCAAATTTGGCACCGATCGTGACAGGCGCCCGTTGACAATGTGCACTTATCCAACAATGTCCCGGGGCTTGTGTCACCTACGCCAATGGCACCATCAATGTATAAATTTTGTCATTGTATGCATTCCCACGCAGGAGCGTGGGAACGAGCAATCGTCGCCGATGGCACCACCGATATAGAAACCAGGCGTAGGTCGGTATAAGCGCCAGCACAATGCCAATCATTATCACGATATGGGCCGCGCGCCATCCAACATCAAAGCCAAAGATTAACCTCGATGTCAAATTTGGCACCGATTGTGACAGGCGCCCGTTGACAATGTGCACATACCCATCATCGTGCTGGGGCTTGTGTCACCTACGCCAATGGAATCATCGACGTTAAATATTAACGCCTTGTGGCATCGTCGCCAATGGCACCACCGAAACATAAATTTCGTGTAGATCGGGCAAGCGCCGGGGCGATATTAATCTTGTCACTCGGTGTAGCCGGCGCGCCCGTTGCATGGCGCCTTCGACATTTGAGCCAAACGATTAATAAAACTCACAACAAAGTGTCAACACGCTAGTCCGTATCTCTATCTATTCGCGCCTGCAGGGCATCAAACTTGTCGTGCAGGCGCATTAGCTCGAGCTCGAGTTTTAGGTTGATTTCGTAGGTGGCTTTTTGCTCCATCCTATCTTTTGCCGCTTGGCGGTTTTGCGACATCATGATGATAGGCGCTTGGAAAGCCGCCAGACTGGACAATCCTAGGTTAAGCAAAATAAATGGATAAGGATCAAAAGAAGTGTCCCCCACCAACCAAACCGTATTCACGACAATCCAGCCAATAATGAAAGCGAAGAAAAGTCCGATAAACGACCAAGAACCACCAAATGAGGCAATTTTATCCGCCACCATTTGCCCGGGTGTCAGACTTTCGTGAAAGGACTTGTTAACGTTTTCAGAGACAGACGTATTATTGGCAATGCTTTCAATGACTTTTTTCTCACCTGAACTCAGGCTACCAAACGGCTGGCCGAGCAAGGCTTTTGCTAAATTCTCAAAATACTTTTTCATTTTCCACTCCGTGTAAATACGCGCGACACGAAAAACGGTGTCGTGCGTACCTCTTCAATTAAGCGATTGAAATAGAGTAGGTTAATTTAGCAGCTTAGCAAGCTAATCTATAGCTTACGGTAAAGATCAAACCCGGCGGGCGCGAATGGTGCGGCCTTTCACTTTTCCATCATTCAGCTTACGCAACGCGGCTTTAACGCAGGATTGCGACACTGCAATAAACGCCACATTATCGAGCACATTGATTTTACCCACCTGTTTACCGTCAATACCATCTTGACCGGTTAGTGCGCCTAAAATATCGCCCGCGCGTACTTTTTGTTTTTTACCTGAGTCAATCATCAAGGTTGCCATCTCAGGCTGATAAGGCGTAGTGTCGAGCAAATGCTGCGGCGGCAGGGCTTCGGGGAGAAAATCGCGGTCATATTGATCGCCAATCATCGCCAACTTATAGTGCTCAGCATCGTTATACAACGAACACGCTACCCCTTTTTTGCCTGCGCGCCCGGTACGGCCGACGCGGTGCACGTGAGTTTGCGGATCGTGGGCGAGTTGATAGTTGATCACCATATCCATGTCATCAATGTCTAAGCCTCGCGCGGCGACATCAGTGGCCACCAGCACCGAGGCACTTTTGTTGGCAAATTTTACCAAGGTGCGCTCACGGCCACGCTGTTCAATATCGCCATGCAAGGCAACGGCGCTAAAACCATCGTTTTCTAAGTTATCGCACACTTGTTGTGTTTGGACTTTGGTCGTACAGAACACCACACAACTTTGCGGCTGAAAGTGCAATAACAGTAGCTTTAACGCTTGGTAACGCTGCGTGTTGTCATCAACTTTATAGACGTGTTGCGAGATTGTACTTTGCGTTTGCACCTCATCCACTTTAACGGAGACAGGGTGGCTCAGCACTCGCTGGGCAATAGCATTGATCGAGCGCGGGAAGGTGGCGCTGAATAATAAGGTTTGGCGATGAGCGGGAACACGCGCAATGATAGCATCCAAGGTATCTTGGAAGCCCATATCCAGCATCTGATCGGCTTCATCTAACACCAAGGTCTCAACATCATCAAGGCGCAAGGTGCCCTTGCGTAAATGATCGTCGACACGCCCTGGAGTGCCGACAATAATGTGTGCACCATGCTCCAGTGAGCCAATTTGCGGGCCAATCGATACCCCGCCACACAGCGTCAGTACTTTGACATTATGGCGGCCACGCGCCAACTTGCGCATCTCCTCAGCGACTTGCTCGGCCAACTCACGGGTTGGACACAGCACCAAGGATTGTACGCGAAAGCGCTTCACGTTCAGTTTGGCTAACACGCCAAGGCTAAACGCCGCTGTTTTCCCTGAACCTGTCTTTGCTTGAGCAATAATGTCTTTACCATCGAGCACAGACGGCAAGCTCTGCGCCTGAATCGGTGTCATTTCGGTGTAACCCAGCGTCGCTAAGTTATCGAGTAAATCAGCAGGTAACGCGAGCGAGGAAAAAGCGGTATCAGTCAAAGTCGTATCCACAGCAAAAGTAAACAAAGCCGCGCCCAAGCACGGCCAAAAAGGGGGCGTATCATACCAGAATCTGGCTGCTGCCACATTAGTCGATTATAGCCACACGCTTTGCTCCCTGCTTTGCCACTTTATTCATTTTGTTACGCAATTGTTAGACCAAGCTCCGTATTTACACTTGCCCAGCTTGTCTTGTCATTGTGCTTGGTGTGCAATCAAGGCACACAATAAAGGAGGATTGTCTTGTGGCAAATATCCCAGTAGAAAACTACCCACTCTCTCATACGCAGGCGATTGTTTGGAACGACATGGACGCCCTGCAACACATCAATAACACCGTGTACTTTCGCTATTTTGAAGATGTGCGCGTGGTGATGCTTGAAAAACTGGAAGTGTTCGAGCTAGCTAAACGACTGCATGTTGGCCCGGTGGTTGGCTCGACGCGCTGCGATTATCGCGCCCCTTTGGTGTATCCAGATACCATCACCACCGTGGCTTGGGTGGAGGATATTCAAGAAAAGCGCTATGCGATGAAGTATGAAATCTACAGTCACAATCAAGAACGCTGTGTGGCCGAAGGCGAGGCTTTGATTGTCTATTGCGATTTTAAAACCGGTAAAAGCTGTCCTATCCCAGCTGAAACGCTCGAAGGGTTAAAAGCCTTTGTGGTGAAATAGTAAGCATAGAGACGAGCACTGCGCGTTGCCTGACGCGCAGTCAGCCGCTGAGCCATTTGGACATTTGTTCTTTGGCATCATGGTGACTCAAGAGCTTCTCTTCGGTAATGGCGCGCTCGCCACGCGCGATCCCTTCTAAGATAGCAAGACGGCTCTGCGTTAACTCATAATCATCCACATTTAATGAGGTAGTTACTCGTTCTACTTTCATCGCTCGATCAATCGTGACATCTAAATACCGTTACTGTAGCACTTGATGCTCACAGGAACAGGGATTTTGTTTGTGATAACGCAACACTCAGATCATCGCATCTGGCTTGCTGTCGATACCACACAGGGGTACCATCCGTGCTCTGTGTAACACTGGGTGAGCAGCACCGCCAGAGGACAAACCGATGAAAAAAGCCGTTGTGGTATTTAGCGGAGGACAGGACTCAACCACCTGTTTGATTCAAGCGCAGGCAGAGTACGACGAAGTGCATTGCCTCACTTTCGACTATAACCAGCGTCACAAGCAAGAAATTGACGTTGCCCGTGAGATTGCTGCAAACCGCAAAGTCAGTGCGCACAAGGTATTAGATGTTGGCTTGCTCAACGAATTAGCGATTAGCTCGCTCACACGCGACAACATTCCCGTTTCTAACGCGCTGAACGAAAACGGCCTGCCCAATTCTTTTGTGCCGGGACGGAATATCTTGTTTTTGACTTTGGCCGGCATCTACGCCTATCAAATTGGCGCTGAGGCAGTGATCACCGGTGTCTGCGAAACCGACTTTTCTGGCTACCCAGATTGTCGCAACGATTTTATTCAATCGATGCAGCAAGCCCTTGAGCAAGGCATGGATAGACAACTCGCATTAGTGACGCCGCTGATGTGGCTGAATAAAGCCGAGACCTGGGCACTGGCCGACCAGTATCACGCCCTCGATTTTGTGCGCGACCACACCCTAACCTGTTATAACGGGATTAAAGGCACTGGCTGTGGTGAATGTCCAGCCTGCCACTTGCGTCAGCGTGGCTTAGATGACTACCTCGCCAATCAAACGGACGTACAAGCCGCACTGCAACGCAAACAAGCCGAAAACGCGTAACAGCGCGCATCCTTGGTAGCAACAAGAAATAAAAAACCGCCTCATCGCGAGGCGGTTTTTGTATCGAGCATACAACAGCGGCTATTTACGCGGCTCATCATGCGGATTAGTATCAAACTCACCATGACTGGTCCGATGCACGGTTTCCACTGCCAACGCTTTATCTAATTGCTGCGCCACATACTCAGGCGAATGGGTATGTACCGAGAGCAAGCGATACATCGCTGGGATCACCAGCAAGGTGACAAAGGTCGCAAAGGCCATGCCGGTGAAGATCACCGTCCCAACCGCGATACGACTCTCTGCCCCCGCCCCGGTTGACAGGATCAGCGGGATCATCCCTGCCAAGGTGGTAAACGCCGTCATCAAAATCGGTCGCAAGCGACGGACTGACGCATCGATAATCGCTTTTTCAAATGCAATACCACGATCACGCAATTGGTTGGCAAACTCCACGATTAAGATACCGTTTTTCGTCACCATCCCAATCAGCATGATCAAACCAATTTGGCTATAGATATTGATCCCTTGGTTGGTCAGCCACAAACCTAAAAAGCCACCTAGCATCCCCATGGGCACCGTCAACATCACTACCAAGGGGTTGATAAAGCTTTCAAATTGCGCCGCTAACACCAAGTACGATACCAAGAGGGCTAAACCAAACACCACCAGCACACTGGTTTGGTTGTCCCGAAAATCTTTCGACTCGCCCGAGTAGCCCACCGAGATATCAGCTGGCAGCGTCTCGGCCGCCGCGGAGTCGAGATAATCGAGTGCTTGGCCGAGCGTCACATCCTCACCTAAGTGCGCCGATAAGGTGATCGATTTTTGCTTGTTGGTATGGCTTAGACGCTGCGCAGAGGCGGTTTCTTCCACCGTGGTTACCGCATCCAGCGAGACCAATTGACCACTACGACTGCGCATATAGATACGACTCAGATCGCTCTTGCTGCTAAACGCATTTTCATCGCCACGGACATACACATCATATTCTTCACCGCGATCCACATAGCTGGTCTGCGCGCGACCACCTAACATGACTTCCAAGGTGTCGGAGACGTCCCGTACCGAAATGCCAAGTTCAGACGCACGACGGCGGTCTACTTTGACGACTAGCTCAGGCGTATTTTGGCTGTAGTCATAGTCTGGGCTATCAATCATGCCCGCTTCACGACTCATTTCACCTAAGGTCTCAGCCCAGCGATGCAACTCAGGGTAGTCTGGGCCGCTGAGTACAAATTGCACCGGCTCAGAGCTTCGACCGCCAAAGCCGGGCGCAAACGGGAACACTTGCACATCTGGCACACCATTCAGTACCTGACGTACTTCTCCGAGAATGGCTTGTGCTGAACGGTCGCGCTCATCCCAATCCGGTAAAAGCATGATCACAAAGCCGGTTTGATCGCCGGCACGACCACCAAACGCGGGCGTCTGCAAGCTCACCGAACTCAAGGTGCCCGCTTCCACCAGTGGCATTAAGCGCTGTTCAATTTGCTCAATGTTGCCCACCATGCGGTTATAAGCCGTCCCTTCAGCGCCTTTCACAAAGGCTAACAGTACACCACGGTCTTCTTGCGGCACCAACTGAGACGGTAAAGATTGCATTAACGCCCCACTGCCACCAAGGCAAAGTAGGATTACTACTGGGGCCATCCAACGCCAGCGCAGCACCTGCACTAAAGCGCGCCGATAATAGCTTTCAAGCCGCTCAAACCCACGTGTCACAATGCGGTTGACCGGACTGGATGAAACATTTAAGCGCAGTAACTTACTGCCCAGCACGGGCGTCAGCGTCAGAGCAATCAAGGATGAACACAACACGGTCACGGCCAGCATCACCGCAAATTCTGTGAATAGCTTGCCTATCATGCCGTCCATATAGGTAATGGGTAAGAACACCATCACCAGCACCGCCGTGGTCGCAATCACCGCAAAACCAACTTCTCGCGCCCCGCGGTACGCGGCCACCAAGGGTTTATCGCCTTGCTGTAAATGATGGAAGATATTTTCGACCACCACGATGGCATCATCCACCACTAACCCAATCGCTAAGATCAGCGCCATTAAGGTAAGAAGATTAATCGAGAACCCCAATGCTGAGGCAACGATAAAGGCCGAAATCAATGACACAGGCACGGTCACCGCGGGAATCAGTGTTGCACGCGCTTGGCCGATAAAGATATACAATACCAGCACCACCAACGCACCAGTAATAAAGAGCGTGCTGTACACTTCCTCTATCGATCGCTCGATAAATATGGTGGTGTCATAATCGACCCACAGACGCGTGCCTTCAGGGAGAAACGCCTGCATATCATCCACGAGCTTATGGGCACGATCAGAGATATCAAGCGGATTGGCATCGGATTGTGGGATCAAGGCCAAACTCAAGTTGTTGATACCATTGTTTTTATAGGTCGCATCTTCATTGCGTGAACCAATCGCCACGTCCGCCACGTCCGACAAATAAATCGCGGTGCCATCGGCTGTGGTTCGTATCACCAGCTGTTTAAAATCTTCCGCATCACGATACAAACGATCGCTACGCACCGGCATGGTCATCACGTCATTGCGGATTTCCCCGCCCGGGCTTTCTAGGTTTTCCTCCCGCAATGCATCGAGAATATCTTGGGTCGTGACGCCATGTCCTGCCATCTGCGTCGGATCCAGTTTCACATACATCACTTTATACAGCGCACCGTATAAATCGACCGAGCTTACGCCGGAGATCAAACTGAATCTATCTTCCAGGGTGCGCTGGGCGTATTCGGTGAGCTGGTTGCGATCCATTTCCGATGAGGCAAGATTAATGTATATCGCGGCCTCACCGGTGCCGTTATCTTTATACACAATCGGATCATTGGCATCATCGGGCAGTCCACCTTGCGCACGCGCCACCGCATCGCGCACATCACTCACGCCTTCAGTCAGTGGATGATCGAGGTTAAATTCCACCGTGATACGCGATGAACCATTACGACTGACTGACGTAATTTCATCAATACCGCTGATCCCGGACAGCTCATCTTCAATCAACTGTGTGACTTGGCTTTCCATAATGCTTGCCGACGCGCCCGAATATCCGGTGTAAATGCTCACCACAGGGCTATCAATATCCGGCATCTCACGCACAGAGAGCGTCGAAAAAGACACAGCACCAAACACACATAGCAGTAAACTCAAAACCACCGCCATCACCGGCCGCTTCACCGACACATCAGATAACCACATTAGCTGGCCTCCGTCTCAGATGCGGTCTCATCGACACGGCTTTGATCATCAGCTTGATGTTTAGGCGCTTCTGCATTTAACACTGATACTTGTGCGCCATCGCGCATGTTCACCAAGCCTTGTATGACGATGTTTTGCCCCGGTTCAAGTCCTTTACTCACTACCACTTGGTTATCAATGCGTGCACCGAGGGTAATTTCGGTACGATGGGCGATACCTTCATCATCAACACGAAACACATAGCGACGGGTGCCGGAATACTGCAGCGCTTGCACCGGGACAATCACCGCTTGCTGTTGTGGTAAGGCCAATTTTGCTTCCATCAGCATACCAGGTTGCAGTTGGCTTTCAGGGTTATCCAACGCGACCCGGACACCAACAGATAACGCGTCTTGATTGATACGAGAGTCCACGACCCGAATCTCACCATTGAACGTTTTGTCCGGCCAAGCTTGGGAGGTCACTACCACTGGCATATCAGGATATAAGCGGCTGAAATACTGCTCTGGGACTTGAATATCCAGATTCATACGCGACAGATTATCGAGACTGAACAAGGTTTCACCGATGTCCACACGCTGACCGACGCTAAGATCAAACAAACCGATACGCCCGGAAAATGGCGCGGTTAGGCGATGATCATCTAAATCAGATTGCGCCGACTGCAAACGGGCTTTGGCAATGTTGACGCTGGCTTGTTGTGCTTCCAACTCGGTTTGCGTCAATGCTCCGCGCTGCGCCAACTTATTGTATTCTTTAAATTTACGCATTTCATCATTCAGATAGGCCGACGCTTCCAGCACAGCCGCTTGGGCTTTGGCGCGGTTAAATGTCACCAAAGGTGCGTCCTTTTCAACCGTTTCCCCCGGCTGCACATGGACGGTTTCAATCCGTGCCGACACTTCCGATTCAATACTGATCTGTTGATGAGCTTTGACGTTTCCCACTAACGACAGAGACGGTGAAACAGACTGGGTTTCTACCGGCGCGGTCATCACATCCACAGAGCGAGCGCCTGGTGGTGGCGCAGATGTCTCGTCGGTCGATGGCGCCGAGTCACCAAACTGCCAGTACGCGATTCCCGCCAACACAGCGACGCCCAATAGCATCCATTTTTTCATTGCATGACACCTTATTATTTGAATAGCACCAGTGTACTGATCTACTTTTTTTTGTCCTTAAAGAATTGTAAAGACGTTGTTTTTTATCGTTATTACATCCAAATTCGAGATTTAGCTACATAGCATTCAGACTGTGAAAACTCAGGCAGGTTTCAAAAAGCGATAAAAACAACGCTTATCGCTGATTTTGGACGCAAGACGTTGAAAAAAACACCAACCGCATTCTGAGATTAAGAAAACCCTTTACAGCTCCAATCGGTTTGGTAAGATTCGCCTCAATCGCGTGGTGGAGTTCCCGAGCGGTCAAAGGGATCAGACTGTAAATCTGACGGCTCAGCCTTCGAAGGTTCGAATCCTTCCTCCACCACCATTTTATAAAGCAAGACTCCGTGGTGGAGTTCCCGAGCGGTCAAAGGGATCAGACTGTAAATCTGACGGCTCAGCCTTCGAAGGTTCGAATCCTTCCTCCACCACCATTTTTAAAGGGCCAGCATTTGCTGGCCCTTGTTCGTTGTGCGAAACAACACATTCTATTCGTTATCCAGTCAAGGCCGCCCGCCCATGCGGCGACCACAAATCTTGCTCTGGCCCTTTAGGCACAATGCGCGTCGGATTAATGTTGCCGTGGCTGTAGTAGTAATGGGTTTTGATATGGTGCATATCGACCGTTCCTGCCACGCCTGGCACTTGAAATAACTCTTTCATATAGCAGAACAAATTGCAGTAGTCGGCGATACGTTGTTTGTTACATTTAAAGTGACCCACGTACACAGGATCAAAGCGGATTAAAGTGGTAAATAATCGCCAGTCTGCTTCTGTGATCTGATTCCCAGCCAGATAGCGGTTGCGACTCAGATGATCGTCCAATACCGTCAATGCACTGAATAGCTGATCAAAGGCGTCTTCATAAGCCGCTTGTTCGGTGGCAAAGCCACATTTATACACGCCGTTGTTCACGTTCGGATAAACAAATTCATTCCACTGATCTACCGCTGCACGCAGGTTTTCTGGGTAATAATCGTCATCATTCCCCGTAATGGCATTAAAGGCCGAATTAAACATCCGAATGATATCGGCCGATTCATTACTGACAATGGTCTGGGTTTTCTTATCCCACAAAATCGGCACAGTGACCCGGCCGGTATAGTCAGGTTTGGCTTGCGTGTAAAGCTGGTGAGCGTACTCAAACCCGTATAAAGGCTCGGGCTCGGAAAACGTCCAGCCATACTCCAACATTTCGGGCGCAACGACAGTGACATCAATGTGAGGCTCAAGCCCTTTCAAATGACGCATAATCAAGGTGCGATGTGCCCACGGGCAAGCGAGAGATACATAGAGATGATAACGATCGGACGCTGCTTTAAAGCCAGCATCCCCGCTTGGGCCGGCTTCACCGCTCGCGGTTATCCAATGTCGGAATCCAGCATCTTCACGAACAAAGCGCCCGCCTGATGCTTTGGTGTCATACCACACATCGTGCCAAATACCGTCAATCAGTTTTCCCATAGGTCCTCCTTTCTTTCTATGTGCAGTATATGAAGCAACAATAGAAATGTCGGCAGACCCGATTGTTGGAGTTATTCGAAAAAGCTGAGCAATGGCTCCGACATTGAGAATGTCATGATTTTGTTAGAACTTTCTTAATCGCCTTTTTCGCGTTTGACCTTCACTCACCATGTCCTCTACTGTGAATAGCGATGAATAAAAGGAGAAAATTGATGAAACGTTTATTAGCGACCCTATCTTTTGCGTTTGTTGTTGCAGCCAGTCTGCCAAGTTTCGCTGCCAATGAGACAACCGAAATGTCGGCAGATCAGCTGACTGACCAAGTGGTGAGCAGCTACGCTGAAGCGGCTGAACAGGTTGTTTCAATATCTAAAGACTATCAAAGTAAGCTCGAGAGCATCAGTGATGAAGAGCAAGCTAAAGCACTAATGGCGGAGACGCAGAAAGAAATGGCGCAAGCCATTGAGGCAACAGGCCTATCCATTGAAGAATATAACAATGTCTTTCGTCAAGCGCGTGAAGATAAAGAACTGCAAAAGAAGATCAGCAACATGATCAATGAGTAAATATAGCTTGGAACAAGGGCAAGTGTATTCTCTTGCCCTTATTATTTGTTTAGGTTTGAGCCACCGAGACGTGCGATCTAGGTAGCCACAGCGAAATCACCGTCGTAATGAACAAGAAGACGAACGAGACCCACAAACAGGCCGCTAATCCCCATACTTGGAAAACCCAGCCCGACAACACCGTGCCAATTAATCGCCCCATCGCGTTGGCCATATAGTAAAAGCCCACGTCCAACGACACGCCATCGCCTTTGGCATAGCTCACAATCAAGTAAGAATGCAGCGACGAGTTAACCGCAAAAATAACGCCAAACAGCATTAATCCGACAATGATGACCGCTTGTGGGTACCATTGCTCGCCAATTGCGTAAGCAATAACACCCGTCACCACGGCCAATAAACCTGCCCAACCTAACGCTGCTTTACCACCCGGTGAGTGCCCTGCTTGACGCCCAGTGATTTTTGGGGCAATCCCTTGCACCACACCATAGGCAATCACCCACAGCGCAAGAAAGCCACCGACCATACTATGGCTCCAACCGAATGTGTTGCCCAAATAAATCGGTAAGGCGACGACAAACCACACGTCTCGCGCACCAAAGAGAAACATGCGTGCCGCTGAGAGGATATTGACGCTGCGCGACTTGGAAAATATTTCTGAAAACTTAGGCTTACTTTTGGCTTTACCTAAATCCGCTTTTAGTGACACCACACTGCCAATAAAGACCACAGTCAGCACACCGGCCATGGCTGCCACCGCGTATTGAAAGCCAATGAAAGACAGCAGTGCGCCACCGACAAAAAAGCCTGCCCCTTTGAGCGCGTTCTTAGAGCCGGTGAGGATCGCAATCCACTTAAACAGCGCACCCTGTGCATTATCGGGCACCAGGGTTTTGATCGCACTTTTCGCACTCATTTTATTGAGATCTTTCGCAATCCCAGATAGCGCTTGTGCCGCTATCACCCAGGGGATGGTTAGCCACGCCGCGGGTACCGCCAGCATAGTAAGCGCCACAATTTGCATGCCTAGGCCAATATTCATGGTGCGGTTAAGCCCTAATCGAGCCCCTAACCAGCCGCCGACAAGATTGGTCACTACCCCAAAGAATTCGTAAAACAAAAACAGCGAGGCAATTTCTAAGGTGCCGTAGCCTAAGTCATAAAAGTACAGCACCACCAACATGCGCAATGCGCCGTCGGTGATGGTGAAGTTCCAATAGTTAAAGGTAACCAGCATGTACTGGCGCACAGATTGGCTTAATTGAGCAAACATAGTGGCCGTCTATTTAGGTTTGATAAAAGCGGTAAATAAAGGCGATGCACTGTATGCACCGCCACCGTTAACAAGCATCACTTACTGATCGATAAGACCGACGTTGCGCACCAACTCAGCGGTGCGCGTGGCATACCCCATTTCGTTGTCATACCACGCATAGATTTTGACCATACGCTTACCCACCACCATAGTGGACAACCCATCGACAATGGTAGAGCGCTGATCGCCACGATAATCAATCGAGACTAAAGGACGCGCCTCAAAGCCAAGAATGCCTTTAAGCTCGCCGTCCGCGGCCTGTTGCAACAGTGCATTCACCTCGTCGGCGGTGGTATCGGTTTCCACATCAAAAATCACATCCGTCAGTGACGCATTGGCGAGCGGGACACGCACTGCATGGCCATTAATCTTGCCTTTTAGATCCGGGAAAATTTCCACAATGGCCGTTGCTGATCCTGTGGTGGTCGGGATCAAGCTCATGCCACACGCACGGGCGCGACGTAAGTCTTTGTGCGGCGCATCTAAAATCGTTTGGGTATTGGTTAAATCATGAATGGTGGTGAAGGTTGACTGCGCAATTCCCAGTTTTTCATGGATCACTTTCACAATCGGTGCCAGGCAGTTCGTGGTGCACGACGCCGCAGTAACAATTCGATGTTTGCTCGGATCAAAAATCGCGTCATTAACCCCCACCACGATATTCGCCACACGCTCATCTTTGACCGGTGCAGAGACCACTACGCGCTTCACGCCTTGGTCCAAGTATTGTTGTAGCAAATCCGCGTCACGGTGTTTTCCGGTTGCCTCAATCACCACATCACAACCTGACCAATCGACTGCATCAATCGCTTTCTCTTGGCTTGTCGTTAATGTTTGGCCGTTAATCTGCACGCGATTGCCTTCCGCACTCACCGCGTGATGCCAACGCCCTTGTACCGAATCAAACTCCAGCAAATGCGCCAGCGTTTCGGTATCACCGGCCACATCGTTAATGTGCACAAACTCGAGCTCTGGCCAATCAAATGCAGCCCGTAATGCCAAACGACCAATTCGACCAAATCCATTAATCCCGACTTTAATTGTCATTACTCTCTCCTTTACACGCAGCAGGTGGGGCGTGACGCCATCTTGGCAAGCCGCGTGATATCTTCTTGATAAGTGTCTTTTAGGCAGTTGGAATCAACTAAGCCCTGAATTTGTTTGCGCATCCAGCCCGGTAAATCAGCGGCTAAGCGATAAAACACCCATTGCCCTTGGCGCGTATCAACCAACACCCCACTGGCCCGCAGTTGTGCCAAGTGGCGTGAGATCTTAGGCTGTGAGGTATCCAGCGCTTCGGTGAGCTCGCACACACATAACTGCCCTTCACGAGCAATGAGCAGCAAACACCGCACGCGCGTTTCATCCGCTAACAATTTGAAAAACTGGTGAGGCAACATAGGCTCTCTCATTACGCTTTATTAAATGCACATATGGATATACGTATATTAATAAACCCAAGCATGCACGCAACCCTGACAGACAGGAATTCATAAAAGCTTCATATTAAATCGTATAACGCCGCTTCATCCTTAGCGCGATATTCACCAAAGCAATCAACACCGGTACTTCCACCAGCGGCCCAATCACTCCTGCAAAGGCTTGATCAGAGTGAATGCCGAATACCGCAATCGCCACCGCAATCGCCAGTTCAAAGTTATTACCGGATGAGGTAAACGCAATTGACGCGTTGCGGTCATAGGGGATCCCCAGTTTTTTACCCACAAAGAAGCTAATAAAGAACATCAACACAAAGTAAGTTACCAGGGGTACGGCGATACGTAACACGTCAAGCGGCAACGCAATAATCGCCTCCCCTTTTAGGCTAAACATCAACACAATGGTCGCCAACAAAGCGATTAACGTTATCGGGGAAATACGTGGCAAAAAGACGTCTTCGTACCATTGTTCACCTTTTTTAGCGACCAGCACGGTACGTGATAGATAGCCCGCCAAAAAAGGGATACCCAGATAAATCAGCACACTTTGCGCGATGTCCCCCATGGTCACATCCACCACATAGCTTTGTAACCCCAGCATAGGAGGTAAAACGGTGATAAATAGCCATGCCATCACACTGTAGGTCAGGATCTGAAATAAGCTATTCAGGGCCACTAGGGCCGCGCCATACTCTTTATTGCCACCACTGATGTCGTTCCACACCAAGACCATAGCAATACAGCGTGCAAGGCCAATTAATATCACTCCCGCCATATACCCTGGCTCATCACGCAAAAACAGCACCGCCAGTGTGAACATCAGAATAGGACCCACCACCCAGTTCATGATCAGCGACAGCGTAATGGCTTTTTTATCGCGCGTGACCGAGCCTAGTAAACGATAATTTACCTTTGCCAGTGGCGGGTACATCATTAAAATCAAGCCAATCGCCAGGGGTACATTGGTGCTCCCGACCGATAAGCGTTCACTGAGGGTCGCAACGTCGGGAAAAAGCCATCCCACACTGACCCCAATGGCCATGGCGAGAAAAATCCACACGGTTAAATACCGATCGAGCCATCCCATTTTTTGCGCGGCCGACGGTGCACAGGTTTCAGATTGAGACATAAGACAAATCCTTGGTTATTGCTGACGTTGAATCACTCGTGTTGCTGATGGGACACGCTACCTATTGATGATGTCCACAAGCCGTATTGCCCTGCATTACAGGCGTGACAGAGCTCAGAAGCGAGGGGTTATTGATGGCTGTGGTGCGCAAAACATCGCGCATCCACTCAGGTAAGGTTGGGTGTAATTGGTAATAGACCCACTTACCACGACGCTCTCCGACGACTAACTGATGCTTGCGTAGCTCGGCCAAATGTCGAGAAATCTTGGGTTGATTCAGGGCTAACGCCTCCATCAGATCACATACACATAACTCACCATGCTGTGAGAGCAGCAATAGAGAGATCAGCCGAGTGGGCTCAGATAAGGCTTTGTAAAATGTTAGGGTGTCACACATCGCTATAGTCTACTTTGCATACATATGGAATATCATATATATGGAGTTCCATATGTCAATCTGGGCACTGGTAAATAATGATTAATTAAAAAGAGCGTGGTTTCGTCGACAAATTCTACCTCTTTGCCATCACTCGAATAGACTTTACGCTTTTTTTACGCGGCGAATGGCGACGTTTTTGATACATTACGGGCCTTCATGAATGGTGTGAGCTTCGAGAATGTTACAGTCTCTTCGTCGATACCCTGTGTGGGCATCTTTTAGTATGCTCGGCGTCACTCTCCTACTTTGCTGGGGATTGAATGCCTTCTTCCCAGTGACGATTGCCGTATTACTGCTTCTTCAACTCGCCGTGGCCATTGTTGCCCTGCAATCTGGCCCCTCTCTGGCTGTGCCGATATCTTTAGTGGCAGCACTGAGCTTTAATTTTCTTTTCACCGCCCCGCGCTTTTCTTTACAAATGAGCGACGTCACTGACGTCATTAATTTGGTGGTATTTATGTTGGTCGCTGGCGTGACAAGTTACATAGCACACTTTTACCGCCAACAACGTGATGAATTAGAGCAAACCCGATTAAGAAATAGCATCTTACTCTCCGTTTCACACGACTTACGTACCCCGTTAGCGACAATTATTGGTACCTTGACAACGTTGCAAGCGTATATGAATAAACTGTCGCATACAGAAAGAAATGAGCTACTCGATAGCGCGACGCAAGAAAGCCACCGCCTACATCACTACATAGAGAACTTGCTGCAAGCAACTAAATTGCAACACGGTAGCTTAGTGATCAATAAAAACGCTGAAAACATCATCGATGTTATCAATGTTTCTGTCTCTCGGTGTCATGAGCCTGAACGAGTAAAAATTACCAGCACTGAATCTCCTACTGTGCCGGTCAGCCGTGCACTAATAGAACAGGCCCTGTTTAATATTATTGATAACGCCTTAAGATATTCTCCGGCAAACACCATTGTGACTATCCATGTATATAGTCAATCAAACAATATATACATCGATATAAAAGATCAGGGTGAAGGGATCCCCCTAAAACATGCACATAAGATATTTGATCTTTTTTATACAACGCACGAGGATAAAAAAAGCGACAGTGGATCAGGGCTGGGGCTGGCGGTTGCTAATGGAGTTATACGGGCACATCAGGGCAGGATTGAGTTAGCACACTCAGAAATAGGCTGTTTAATGAGAATTCGTTTGCCTGTGGATGGTGGAGAGTAATGATGGCATACCGCGTATTATTGGTTGATGATGAAAAACAAATCCACACATTTGTCCGAATATCACTGAATGCAGAAGGGTTTGATTATCTCGGTGCATATTCATTAGAGAGTGCATTAAGTGTTATTCAGCATCAGTCCCCCGATGTGATTATTTTGGATTTAGGCTTACCCGACGGCGAAGGTATTTCTTTACTCAATCACATTCGAGAAAAAGGACATACAATACCGGTTATTATTCTCACCGCACGCGATCAGGAAGAAGAGAAAATTACGTTACTCGAAGCCGGTGCAAATGATTATATAAGCAAGCCATTTGGCGTGAAAGAGCTCATTGTAAGAATAAAAGTGCTCGTTAGAGATTTAATCGCGCCTTCAAAGAAAACCGAGGACCTCATTCAGTGTGGTGAGTTAAGTCTATCTTTGTYAAGCCATCAATTTTGGTATCACTCTCGTTTAGTCTCGTTAACGAAGAAAGAGTTTCATTTCATGAAAATACTGATGGAAGGAAACGGCTGTTTAGTAAAACAAGATGACCTTCTCATCTCAATTTGGGGTGAGACACACAGGCAAGACAACCATTATCTGCGTGTTTTAGTCAGTCAGATAAGAAAAAAGATATGTGAGGACGCAAGTCAACACAACATAATAAAAACGGAACCTGGCATTGGTTATCGCCTTTGTGTTAACGAGGATGACCATGATTAACCCTAAAAGCACCGTTCGTTTATTATCGATGCCCATTCTATGGATGGGCATTGTCCAGTTTGTCTTTGGCCTGTTGTCGCTTTTTTTATTTAACGATCATATATCTAAACTTTTTTTTGGCCCAGCCACCGCAATATTGTTTGTGTCGTTTTTGATCTCATTCTTCTTCAGAAGAGAAACACTAGATAATGTAGCATTTAGAGAAGCACTTATTTTCGCAACCTTGACCTGGGTTGTAACTGGTATTCTCGGTGCATTACCCATTTATTCAGTAACCGGCGTTAACTTTACTGATGCGGTGTTTGAATCTATCAGTGCATTAACCACAACAGGTGCTACGATTTTATCAGGCCTAGACGCAATGCCGCCTTCTTTTTTAATGTATCGTCAATTTCTACAATGGATGGGTGGGCTCGGTGTTGTCATTTTTGTTGTGGCGGTCTTGCCGATGCTCAATGTTGGCGGAATGCGTCTCCTTAAAGCAGAAACACCTGGCCCAATAAAAGACGACAAGCTTTCTCCTCGGATAACAAAAACCGCCCATTATCTATGGGGAGTCTATTTATCTATTACGGCATTATGCGCTCTTTCTTATTACGTCTCAGGCATGTCTCTCTTTGACGCCATAGGCCACAGCTTTACAACCGTCTCTACCGGTGGCTTTTCAACGCATGATGCTAGCATGTGGTACTTTGAAAGCCATAGCATTTTAATGATTGCGAATGTTTTTATGCTGTTAGGGGCTATCAACTTTGGTTTGCATTTTCGTGTTTTTCAGCGCGGTGCAAAAGGCGTGAAGTTATACATTCAAGACGAAGAAGCCAGAATATTCGTACTCATTGTTCTTTTTTTGGGGAGTGTGTTAGGCCTCTATCTCTATAAAACCGAAACTTACCCATCATTGGCATCCTCGGTAAGCTTTGCACTTTTCCATGTCGTGTCTTTTATTACCAGTACTGGTTACGGTGCTGCTGATTTAGGTGCGTGGCCGGCCGCAACTACATTGTTTTTAGTTTTCTGTGCTTATCTTGGCGGCTGCTCTGGCTCAACAGCAGGTGGTAATAAAATCATTCGAGATATCATCACATTTAAAGTGATACGTCGTGAAATCCAACAGCTTTCACATCCGCGTGCAGTGATCCCAATTCGATACCAAAATAAGGCCGTGTCGTCTGATGTTACCAATGCCATTATGGCGTTTATGTCATTGGTAGTATTAACCACGGTTGTGTTTACGATTTTAATGATGATGACTGGGCTTGATTTTTGGACATCGTTCACTGCTGTTGTCGCTTGTATTAATGTATTAGGCCCTGGTTTTGGTGATGTAGGTAGCAATTTCCAGCCTGTAAGTGATATTGGGATATGGTTGCTTAATTTGGCAATGATTCTTGGTCGGCTAGAGTACTTTACGGTTCTAGCTATGTTATTACCCCATTTTTGGAAAATATAATAAGGTTATCATGCTATGGCACATTTTACTGTCATTGGGTTAGGTCGTTTTGGTATCGCAGCGAGCCTCGAGCTTATTCACCTTGGTCATACCGTTACCGGTGTCGATAAAGATTCTAAAATGGTTGAGCAATATGTGGAAGATTTGACCCAAGCGGTTATTTGTGACTCCACAGACGAAAATGCACTACGCGAACTTGATTTAGCAAATAGTGATGCTGTGCTTGTCGCGATTGGAGAAGATATGCAATCCAGTCTCTTGTGTACGCTTGCGTTAAAGAACCTAGGTGTCAAAGAGATTTGGGTTAAAGCCAGTACCAAAGCGCACCATACGATTGTCTCTAAATTGGGCGTGTCTCGTATTATTCATCCTGAAGAAGAAATGGGCATACGTGTTGCCCAGTCTTTAAACTATCCAATGGTTAATAATTATCTTGCCATTGGTCATGGCTTGTACGTTGTAGAAATTGAAATAAAACCCAAACTTCATGATAGGACAATTGCACATGCACTTGGCGATGCGCGGACCAGCATCACGCCATTGCTGGTTAAGCGCGGTCAAGAGGTAATCACGGGGTTAGATACAGGCTTTGAATTGCGTAAAGGCGATCAATTACTTTTGTGTGGAACCCGAGCCGAACTGAAATATATTGCCCCGAGGTTAGTGTGACATGGTGTTATGGCATCCCTCTGTTAGCCCCGTAGAGCGTAAACCGAAAGCGGGTAAGAAACTGTTAGGTGCACCACCGCTGATTCTAAGTGGTAGCTTTGCATTGTTGATTCTATTAGGAACATGTCTTTTAAAATTGCCTTTCGCAACGACTGCGCCTATCTCTTGGATTCAAAGCCTATTTACAGCAACCTCAGCAGTGACAGTCACTGGGCTTGTTGTTGTTGATACAGGTACCCAGTTCACTATGTTTGGGCAAACGGTGATTGCACTGCTTATCCAGTGTGGTGGGCTGGGTTTAATGACCTTTGCCATTGTGACGTTAATTGCGTTGGGCGGACGGATAGGTTTTTTACAACGAACCGTCGCGCGTGAAGCGTTCAATCAGACAGATGCCTCAACGTTAACGTCAACAGCTAAGTCGGTACTTGTTTTCGCGCTACTGGTTGAAGTGATTGGGATGGCAATACTCACACTGCGCTGGCAGGGCGAGCTAGGTTGGAGTGACAGCTTATTCCACGGCTTTTTTTACACCATTAGTGCATTTAATAATGCAGGGTTTGCCCTCAGCGCCGATAGCCTAATGCCATATGTCGATGATATTACAGTCAATCTGACCATTACTGCGCTCTTTATTATCGGGGGCTTAGGCTTTACCGTATGGATCGACTTGCGGCGTCATCGGCGTTGGTCAAAGCTCACGGTGTACAGCAAAATGATGATCATAGGGACATGTTTAATTAATGGTGTAGCGTTAATTGCCATTTACCTCATTGAATACGACAACCCCAATACACTGGCTCCCTTGAGTGAATCTGGAAAATGGCTTGCTTCGTGGTTTCAAGCAGTAACACCGCGTACTGCTGGCTTTAATACATTGGCTATTGATCAGCTCGAGGATGCAACCACCGCCATTATCTTGGTGCTAATGTTTATTGGAGGAGGATCGCTAAGTACCGCTAGTGGCATAAAAGTCGTCACCTTTATGGTACTTGTTTTGGCAACATATGCATTTTTACGTCGTGATGAAGCGATTTACGTCTATAAACGTGAAATAGCCAGAGACACCGTCAGTAAAGCGTTAGCTCTGTCTCTTATCTCGATAGGGATGACTTGGTTCGCTATTTTTTGCTTGTTGTTGAGTGAAAGCGCAGAAATGACGGATGTGGTGTTTGAAGCCGTGTCCGCATTAGGAACGGTAGGCCTTTCACGAGGACTCACTGGGTCATTATCTGATGTGGGTGAGTTTATTATCATTTTTATGATGTTTGCTGGCCGACTGGGTCCGCTAACTTTGGCTTACTTTTTAGCCAGCCCAAGAAAGAAAAAGCTACGCTATGCCGAGACAAAGCTGGCGATAGGATAAGCGAGCGCTAGAATCATTAACGCGGTGCTGATGTGCCGCGTTGATAGTCGTCAATACCAAGAAATTATTGGTTAAAACCCTTTACATCGTAAAAAAATGCTGTAGTGTGGCCAAAGCTCTAGATACGAAGCATCAAAAGACATCAAGTCAAAGTCGAGACAGACCACGCTATTTCCCGCATAGACTCTCTGCAGTATTCCACTTTCGCTTTTTTCCTACATTGATAACCCGTTAACTTGAACACTTTATTTGCTACCACGCTGTTTATTTGTGAACGCTGTTTATTTGCAAAAACCGATGCGCTGGTATCACTTTACTTGTGGTAATAGCTTGACTGACAACGTGCTGACTTATTAAGCAGCACAAACTGTAAAGCACCACGATCTGTTAAATATATGGAGATCCAATATGGCTGCAACAAACGGCAGACTGCGTCACTGGTATCATTTGCGCCGTGCGCAAACACAACCACAAACACCATCAACCACATTTAAATCAGTAAGGAACGCCATTGATAGTTAATTTTGCTCTTCCTAATCTTGCCAACTGGCAGGTCGTGATCCATCAGTTTAACGGGGATATTATCCTCAAGCATTTGCTTCATCGTCTTCCTGTTTTGTCTCAACCTACCCTGCGTTTTGACCCCTGCACCCAAGAAGGCGCGATTTTTAGTCAAGGTGAGTGCTTAGGCGCCTTTTCGATCGCAAGCTAATTTCCCCCCATTACGTACCACGCATCCTCGTCACCATACGCCGAGCATTGCATTGAGGCCGCCTTTCCGTTCATTGAACGAAGCTGGTAAAGTGTCTTACTATCAATAAGACAACAAAGGCAGCCTCACACGTGAAAATCATCTCTTTTAATATCAACGGTATTCGAGCGCGTTTACATCAACTGCAAGCCTTAATTGAAAAACACCAGCCTGACGTGATCGGGTTGCAAGAAACCAAGGTGCACGATGATGCCTTTCCACTCGCCGATGTCGAAGCCATGGGCTATGAAGTACACTTTCATGGCCAAAAAGCGCACTATGGTGTGGCGATGCTATGCAAAAAGTCGCCAATCAGCGTACAAAAAGGGTTTCCAACCGATGATGAAGACGCCCAACGCCGTATGATTATGGCCACGTTTGAAGGCGAAAATGGCCAACCTGTCACCGTTCTCAATGGTTACTTTCCCCAAGGGGAAAACCGTAGCCACGAAACCAAGTTTCCTGCCAAGCGTAAATTCTACCAAGATTTGATGACCTATTTAGAGGGTCGTGATCCCAGCGAACACCTGGTGGTCATGGGCGATATCAACATCAGCCCTAAAGACGACGATATTGGTATTGGCGATCACAATGCCAAGCGCTGGCTACGCACCGGTAAGTGCTCTTTCTTACCTGAAGAGCGTGAGTGGTTAGAGACGTTGATGAATTGGGGCTTCGTGGATACCTTCCGCACCCTACATCCAGCGGTGAATGATCAGTTCTCGTGGTTTGACTACCGTTCGCGCGGTTTTGATGATAACCGTGGCTTACGCATTGATGTGGTGTTAGCCACCCAAGATCTTGCCAGCCGCTGTATTGATGCGGGGATTGATTACGAGCTGCGCGGCATTGAAAAACCCTCCGATCACGCGCCAATTTGGGCCACCTTTAAATAAGCCCTCGAATTGGCCGCGCAAGCGCGCTTAACAATATCGCTTAAGACGCCGCTTAATATTATTACGCCGCAGCATGGCTATGCTGCGGCGTTTGTCATTTTGCGATATGCCTATAACAGCTAGCTCAAAGGCCGCATATGACGTAAAAAGCGACGCTCTGCTAAGCGGAACATCCATAGGATGCTAAATGTCAGCGCCATATAGAACACACCCGCGGTCAAAAAAGATTCAAAGGGCGCATAATAACGCGAATTTACAATCCGAGCCGCCCCAGTGAGATCAACAATGGTGATAATCCCTGCCACCGCTGAGCCGTGAAGCATAAATACCACTTCGTTACTGTATGCCGGTAAAGCACGGCGCATCGCACTGGGTAGAATGATCCGCGAAAAGGCTTTATACGGGCTCATGCCATAGGCAATCGCCGCTTCCACTTCTCCTTTGGGTAAGCCATTGATGGCGCCACGAATAATTTCAGCGGTATACGCTGCAGTGTTGAGGACGAATGCGACGAGCGCACAAAACCATGCATGTTGCCACAACGAATCTTCAACGTTTACCACTTGGCTTAGGCCGTAGTAAATCAAATACAGTTGGATCAGTAGCGGCGTCCCCCGAAAAAAGTAAATAAACGCCCACGCAGGATAACGCCAAAGGGGAAACTGTGCATTGCGCGCCACGGCGACAGGCACGGCCACCAGCAAACCAATCACTAACGCGGAGGCCACCAGCCATACGGTCGTCCAAAGGCCATCGAGATAAATCGGCCATGTTTCGAGTACAAGTGAAAAATCCATAGTCACCTACCGCGTATGAATACTAAAGCGACGCTCCATCCAACGCAGCCCGGTGGTCGAGATGCTGGTAAAGAGCAAGAAAATAAGCGCGACGGTAAAGTAAAACGTAAATGGCATTTGGGTCGAGCCGGCTGCCAACGCGCCTTTACGTACCATGTCATCCAAGCCAATAATGGACACCAGCGCGGTGGTTTTTAACAGTACCAACCAGTTGTTACCAAATCCTGGCAGCGCATGGCGGATCATTTGTGGCAACAAGATGCGGCGAAACGCCAAACTACTGCTCATACCATAGGCGCGCGCGGCTTCCATCTCGCCGGCGTCGACCGCCATGATGGCCCCCCGAAAGGTTTCAGCCATGTAAGCACCAAAAATAAAACCAATAGTTAGGATCCCGGCGATAAACGGGCTAACGTCGATATAGTCGGGTAAATAGGCAGTCCAGTCATGATCGGGATTTTGTCCTGCCATGTACTCATTGAGCCATTCATTCATGCCATATAAGCTGTTATTGAGCAGCATTTGACCGCCGTAAAAAATCAGCATCATCAGTACCAAATCAGGGATCCCACGAATCACCGTGGTATAAACGGTCGCAATGCCACGCAACCAACCCAATTTAGATAATTTGGCAAGCGCCCCGAGCATCCCGAGTAACATGGCCAAGCCCAGTGATAATAGCGCAACCTGAAGGGTCACCCATGCGCCTTCAAGCAGGGACCACTCGTAACCTTTCAAATCAATCATATGATTCGGGCAGCACTTTCATGCTGCCCGCCTGCCTTTTACTCGCCGTAAACGTCGTAGTCGAAGTATTTGGCAGCAATCTCGTCATACACGCCTTTTTCACGTAATGAATCAATTGCTTGATTAAGTTTCTCAGTCAGCGCTTTGTCTTGTTTGCGTGTCGCAATCCCAAAGCCCTCGCCAAACCACTCAGGGTCAGTCAAAGAAGGACCGATAAATTCAAATTCATCGCCACCCTCTTTATCGAGAAGCCCTTGCTGCAAAGCGGAAGCATCACCCAAAATAGATTCAATACGACCCGCTTTTAGATCAAGATAGGCCTCATCAAACGTACCGTAACGGACGATATCAACCGCGTCGCCATAGTTGTCGGTAAGATATTTGTCGTGTGTGGTTGCACGCTGTACACCAATTTTCACCCCGTCGAGTCCTTCTTTGGTGAAGGTGAGATCCGTGCCCTTTTCGGCCACAAACTTGTTCGGGATTAACGCGTATTTATTGGTAAAATCTACCTTTCTTTTACGCTCTTCTGTGATCGACATCGCCGCGATAATGGCATCGTATTTACGCGCCAGCAGTGACGGAATGATCCCATCCCAATCTTGCGCGACGATCTTACACTTGGCCTGCATTTCCTCACACAGCGCATTGGCCATATCGACATCAAAACCTTTGAGATCACCTTCGTTTGTGGTCCAGCTAAAAGGAGGGTAGGCGCCTTCAATACCAAAACGTACGACCTTCCAATCCTTGGCTGCAACGGAGGTTGACCCAACTGCGGCCATCACGGCGGCGGCAACTAGCCATTTTTTCATCTTCCTTTCTCCTGTCGTTTAACGATGTTGTGTGGGCAAAGGCCCTATTGCATGGTTATGCTATTGATAATTCTATTTAATTAATCAGTATATTGACGATATAAATTGCTGCAGACGCTCAGAGTCAGGTGCATCAAACAGTTCTTTCGGGTTGCCCTGCTCTTCCACTAATCCTTGATGCAAGAACATCACATGATTAGAGACATCACGCGCAAAACTCATTTCATGGGTTACCACCAACATGGTGCGCCCTTCCTCGGCCAGTGAACGCATCACGCCCAACACTTCCCCCACTAACTCGGGGTCAAGCGCGGAGGTTGGCTCATCAAACAGGAGTACTTCTGGCTCGACGGCAAGCGCTCGTGCAATGGCAGCACGCTGCTGCTGGCCGCCTGACAAGTGGCCGGGATAGTAGTCACGGCGCTCGTATAAGCCAACCCGATGGAGAAAGGCTTCAGCATCTTCAATCGCTTTTGCTTTGGGCACGCCGAGCACATGCACTGGCGCTTCAATCACATTTTGCAGCACGGTCATGTGCGACCATAGATTGAACCCCTGAAACACCATCGCCAGACGAGAGCGAATGCGCTGTACTTGTTTATCGCTGACGGGCACCGGATCGCCTGCACGGTTATTTTTCATTTTGATCAATTCACCATTGACCCAAATTTCACCGCCAGTAGGGGTTTCGAGTAAGTTAATACAGCGCAAAAAGGTACTTTTACCAGACCCGGAAGACCCGATAATCGAGATGACGTCGCCGCGGTGGGCATCGAGTGAAATGCCTTTGAGCACTTGATGCTGCCCAAAGCTTTTTTTAAGTGACTTAACCTGTAGCGCTACTGCATCCGTCATGCGCTAACTCCTATCATCCGTGATAATTATTGTATTGAGTTTATCAATTGAAAATATCACCCCTTCTCTTGAGGAGCAACATTTTGTTAACCTTTAAATCTGTTTTATTATAGTCACTATTACTGCATAAAAAGTCAAATGCAATATTTAATGCTGAAAAAATGAACACTCAGTATCTGGG
>NZ_MUFI01000012.1:0-71156 GCF_001996265.1 Salinivibrio sp. MA440 | reverse complement strand
ACCCCAAAAAGCGTAAAAAATCACTTTTAATCTCTATTTATTCATATTAGAGCAATAATTCTATCTAACCATGCAAATAACACGGTCGTCATTTACGACAAAATCCCACGATGACGAGCGCGGAAAGACCCTCTAGAAGCTAGCAAACATGAAAGCTGAAACTTTTTTTCATCTTTTGAGGTGGCTCTATGATAAGCATCAAATCCGGTAGCCAGTTTTCGCGCTAACTTGCGGTTAAGTTGACCCGATCACGCAACATTCGCTAGATTGGGTCTTTACAGTCACAGTAGGATGTAACTTTGTTACAGAATGGATACGCTATGAACGAAAAGTACTCTGCCTTAAAAAGTAACGTCAGTATGCTTGGCCATCTGCTGGGCAACACCATTGAAGATGCCCATGGCCCCGCACTTTTAGAAAAAGTTGAGGAAATTCGTCAGCTCTCAAAATCGGCTGCAGCAGGTAATCAGGATGATCATGCTAAGCTGAAAACCGTGCTGCAAAACTTACCCGCAGACCAACTGCTTCCGGTCGCCCGCGCCTTTAGCCAATTTTTGAATCTGACTAATATTGCTGAGCAATACCATACGGTGTCGCGCCAATCTGACACCCATGAGTGTAGCCCCGATGCGATTGATAACCTGCTCCGACGCGTCAGCCAAGGTGAGATTGATGCCAATGACGCGCAGAAGGCGATCGCCGATTTAAAAATTGAGTTAGTCCTGACCGCGCACCCCACTGAAATTGCGCGCCGTACCACCATTCATAACTTGGTGCAAATCAATAAATGCTTATCCAAACTCGAGCTGAGCGACTATTTAGGCGCCGACGAGCGAGCCAAAACCGAGAAACGCCTTGAACAGTTGATTGCACAAGCCTGGCATACCGATGTGATTCGCCAAGAGCGCCCGACACCGCTCGACGAGGCCAAGTGGGGCTTCGCGGTGATTGAAAATTCATTATGGCAAGCAGTGCCCGCATTTTTACGCCAATTCGATCAGCAGCTTGAGAGCCATTTAGACATCAACTTGCCCATTGATGCCAAGCCAGTACAAATTTCCTCTTGGATGGGCGGTGACCGCGACGGCAACCCGTATGTCACCAGCGAGGTCACCCGTGAAGTGATGCTGCTTTCACGCTGGAAAGCCGCCGACCTGTATTTGCGTGATGTGCAAGATCTGATCAGCGAACTGTCGATGACTCAGTGTGATGACACCGTGCGCGAGATGGCCGGCGAGGCGCACGAACCGTATCGCGCGATCTTGAAAACGCTGCGCAGTCAGCTCAATCACACATTAAGTTATTTAGATGCCAAGCTGAAAGGCGAACGCACGTCATCACAGGGCATTCTGACCGACACCCAGCAGCTGTGGCAGCCATTACTGGCGTGTTATCAGTCACTCCACCAATGCGGCATGGGCATTATTGCCGACGGTAAGTTGCTTGATTTGCTTCGCTGCGTGCAATGTTTTGGTGTTCACTTAATCAAGCTCGATATTCGCCAAGAAAGCACTCGTCATGCCGATGTGCTCTCAGAAGTGACCCGCTATTTGGGGATGGGCGATTACGCACAATGGAGCGAGCAAGACAAACAAGCCTTCTTGATCCGTGAATTGTCCTCGAAACGGCCGCTATTACCCCGTGATTGGACCCCGTCGGATGACGTCAAAGAGGTGATCGACACCTGCCGGGTGATTGCCCAGCAGCCGCGTGAAGCGCTTGGTGCCTATGTGATTTCAATGGCGAGGACCGCCTCGGACGTGCTGGCGGTACATTTGATACTCCAAGAAGCCGGCTGCCCATTCCGCATGGATGTGTGCCCGTTATTCGAAACCTTGGACGACCTGAACAACGCGGAATCAGTCATTGGCGAGCTCATGGCGATTGATTGGTACCGTGGCTTTACTCAGAACTTCCAAATGGTGATGATAGGCTATTCGGACTCAGCTAAAGATGCCGGGGTGATGGCAGCCGGTTGGGCGCAATATCGCGCCATGGAAGCACTGGTCAACTTATGCGATGACCAAGGGGTTGATTTAACCCTCTTCCATGGCCGTGGCGGCACCGTAGGCCGTGGCGGTGCGCCCGCCCATGCCGCCTTGTTGTCACAGCCCCCTCGTAGTTTAAAAGGTGGCCTCCGTGTGACCGAACAAGGCGAGATGATCCGCTTTAAACTGGGGCTGCCCGATGTCGCGGTCAACAGTTTGAACCTCTACACCAGCGCCATTTTAGAAGCTAACCTGCTACCGCCACCAGAGCCCAAACAAGAGTGGCGTGCGCTGATGGATACCTTGAGTGACATTTCTTGCCAAGCCTATCGCGATGTGGTTCGCGGCCATGAGCAATTTGTGCCTTACTTCCGCTCCACCACACCAGAGCTTGAGTTAGGCAAATTGCCACTGGGATCGCGCCCTTCCAAACGTAACCCCAATGGTGGTGTCGAGAGCTTACGGGCAATTCCTTGGATTTTCGCCTGGAGTCAAAATCGCCTCTTACTTCCAGCTTGGCTGGGCGCTGGACAAGCGATCGATCATGCCATTTCCAAAGGCCATAAAGCCCAGCTAGAAGAAATGTGTCGTGAGTGGCCATTCTTCTCCACCCGGCTTGGCATGCTGGAGATGGTGTTTACCAAAACCAACCTCGATATTGCCAAATACTATGATCAGCGTTTGGTCGATGAAAGCCTCTGGCCTTTGGGTGAATCACTCCGCGATCAATTACGCCAAGACATTCAAGTGATTTTGGCGGTGGAAAACAGCGATAACCTGATGGAGCAAAACCCATGGGGCGCTGAGGCGATTCGCTTACGTAATATTTACGTCGAGCCACTGAATATGCTGCAAGCTGAGCTGTTATACCGTACACGGCAATGTGAAGAGGACGATCAGTCGCTTGACGATGCCTTGATGATCTCCATCGCGGGCATTGCCGCAGGCCTGCGTAACACTGGCTAATCGACTCAAGCCGTACCCTCGGGTGCGGCTTTTTTTTTGTATCAAGCGAGCGAATAGAAACCGACGCACACGCGAGATTTTTTATCCATAGCCACGTCTAAGGCTTGCTGTTACATTGATAGTATTATTACTATGGAAGGTCGCGGTGACGCGATTTAACAACGCAAAGGAAAACGCAAAGGAATTGCCATGAAAGACGAAACCCTCTCGATTCATCACGGTTATCAGACCGATCCGACCACCAAATCAGTCGCTACCCCCATCTATCAAACCGTCGCCTATGAGTTTGATAACGCCCAACATGGTGCTGATCTGTTTAACCTCGATGTGCCGGGCAATATCTATTCGCGGATCATGAATCCCACCAACGATGTATTAGAACAACGTGTGGCGGCATTAGAGGGCGGTATCGCAGGCCTATGCGTCAGTGCTGGCGCCGCGGCAATTACCTATGCAATCCAAACCCTGGCCAAGGCCGGTGATAACATTGTCGCCACGCCACAGCTTTACGGCGGCACCTATACGCTATTTGCCCACATGCTTCCTGAGCAAGGCATCGAGGTACGTTTTGCCCAAAGTGACGACGCCAGTGCGATTGAAGCGCTGATTGATGCCAATACCAAAGCGGTGTATTGCGAATCGGTTGGTAATCCGGCCGGCAATATTGCCGATATCCCCGGTCTTGCCAAGGTTGCCCACGCGCACGGTGTCCCTTTGGTGGTCGACAATACCGTGGCGACGCCCGTGCTATGCAAACCGATTGAACATGGCGCCGATATCGTGGTGCACTCGCTAACCAAATACATTGGCGGCCATGGCACCACCCTAGGCGGTATGATCGTTGATGGCGGCACCTTTGATTGGGTGGCACATCAAGCCCGCTTCCCGCAATTTTCACAGCCCGAGCCGGCGTATCACGGCGTGGTCTATAGCGATACCTTTGGTCCGGCGGCATTTATTGCCCGCGCGCGTACCGTGCCTTTACGTAACAGCGGCGCCGCCTTATCGCCGATGAACGCCTTTATGTTGATGCAAGGTCTCGAAACCTTGAGCCTGCGTATGGAGCGTCACTGCGAGAATGCCAAAGCGGTGGCGGATTACCTTGCCAGTCATCCAGCGGTGGCATGGGTGAACTATGCCGGTCAACAAAATCATCCTCATTACCAACGTGCCCAGTCGCTTATCCGCGGTGGACTGCCCGCATCACTGCTGTCTTTCGGCTTAAAAGGTGGCTTTGATGAGGGGGTACAGTTTTATGATGCGCTGAATGTATTTAAACGCCTGGTCAATATTGGTGATGCTAAGTCACTTGCTTGCCATCCCGCCTCTACCACCCATCGTCAACTGAATGAGCAAGAGCAAGCGAAAGCCGGGGTGACCCCAGAAATGATCCGTCTTTGTATCGGCATTGAGCATATTGATGACATCATTGCCGACCTTGAACAAGCATTGAGTGCAGTAAAATAGCCCGAGATAGGCGACTCATGCGAACCGATTGTCATAAATAAATGTGGATATAAAAGATGTCACTTCCCCATGTCATACTGACGGTACTCAGCAACTGCGAAGCCACGGGTTATGATATTACCAAGGCGTTTTCTACCACTATCAGTAATGTGTGGAAAGCCAGCCATCAACAGGTATATCGTGAACTGACTAAGCTCGCCGAGCGAGGTGCTGTGACCTATCGACTTGAGCCGCAAGTCGGCAAACCAGATAGAAAAGTCTATGCCATCACCCCTGTCGGCACCGAGGTGTTAGAGGCGTGGTTTATCCAAGCGCCTAAGCTGGCCCCGCCTCGCGACGAGTACGTCGCACGCCTACTCAGCTGTGAGGTCTTGGATCCCGCGCCGATGCTCGAGCATATCAATAACTTGATTGCGGAATCACAACAACTACTTAATCATTATGCTCTGCTTGAGCAGCGTGATTACGGTCAATCCACATCATTAACGCAACAGCAACGCCTCATGCGATTAGCATTACGACGCAGCATTCATCAACGTCGCGCTTGGATGGCCTGGGCGCAAGAAGTGCGCGATGAGCTTACGATGCTGGCCGCCAGCGCCTAATCAAAACAATAAACACAACTCGCAACCTAGGCGCCCCACGAAACGGGGCGCTTTTTTTGGCTAAAGGTAAACCGGTTTAGCGGTTTAGCGGTTTAGCTAAGGTGCGACAGCCAATGGGCGAACCCCCAAAGTATGGCAAAGTGCATAGGTCAATTCGGCCCGATTGAGGGTATAAAAATGAAAATCTTTTACTCCTTCACGGCTGAGCACGCGCACCATATCGATAGCAATCGAGGCACCGACCATCTGCCGGGTCACAGGGTCATCCTCAAGACCTTGATACTGTTTGTGCATCCACTGTGGGACACGCACATGCGTCATTTGCGCAAACCGAGAAGCTTGCTTAAAGTTGGAGACGGGCAAAATCCCCGGCACAATCTCGACATCAATCCCCGCCGCCACACAGCGGTCACGAAAACGTAGGTAGCTTTCCACATCAAAGAAAAACTGGGTAATGGCACGATTGGCACCGGCATCGACTTTCCGTTTCAGATTAATGAGATCCGCTTGCGCACTTTTCGCTTCCGGGTGAACTTCAGGATAAGCGGCGACAGAAATATCAAAGTCATGTTCTTCTTTGAGCAACCGCACCAAGTCCGCCGCATACATAGTCGGCTTTTTCTCCGGCGACGGTAAGTCTCCGCGCAAAGCCACAATGTCACGAATACCATTTTGCCAGTAGTCACGGGCAATATGGCGCAGCTCATCTTCAGTGGCATCGATACAGGTTAGATGGGGCGCCGCCGCGACCCCCGTTTGATCATGAATACTTTTCACGATGTCATGGGTGCGATCACGCTCACCAGAATTGGCGCCATAAGTCACTGACATAAACTTAGGTTTAAGCCCTTTGAGGCGGTGCACGGAATTCCAGAGGGTTTCTTCCATACTGGGCGTGCTGGGCGGAAAAAACTCAAATGAGACGTTAATATCACCGTCTAAGTCGGCAATATTCTGATTAAGTGCATCAATGTGGCCTGCGTGCGTATAGCTCATACCCTCTCCCTGCAACCGGTTTTATTCGCGATGATGTGCGTTTTTGGTTTATACGTTTAGACGTCCATATGTCTAAAGGTTGTCGTTATCTGGGTGAAATGTCAACGATCTCAGCCATGAAAAGAACTCATAGTATTATGAAGATAGTCAACATGCAGGAAGCCACCGAGAGCAGCAGCCAAAAGCGCGTCATATAACGTGATCTTCAGATAAAAAAAAGCTGTCTTATGTGGAGTAAGACAGCTTTCACGTTTGCGAAGATCACGTTTACTAAAAGGACATTAGTGAAGACGCCCAATTAAGCGATTCAGATCAGATTGTATCGCCCCAGCGGTGACATCACGCCCCGCTCCCGGTCCGCGGATCACTAATGGATTTTCACGATACCATTGGCTTTCAATCGCAAACACATTATCACAGGGCAGTAGATGCGCCAGCGGATGCTCACTCGGTAAGGTTTCTAAGCTCACCTGCGCATTACCATTGGCTTCTAGACGCGCCACATAGCGCAACACGGCGCGATCTCGCTGCGCTTTTTCCAATCGCTCCTGTAAACACGCATCCATTTGATGGGCGTTATCGAGAAACGCATCTAACGACAAAGATTGCAGCGCTGGCGGTATCAGTGACTCAACATTGACCTGCTCGGGCTCCAATGACAGGCCCGCCTCCCTTGCGAGAATCACTAATTTACGCACCACGTCGGCACCCGACAGATCGTCACGCGGATCAGGTTCAGTTAGCCCTTGCTGCCATGCCTGTTCAAGTAAAGCACTGAACGGGACCTCGCCGGTGAATTGCAAAAAAAGCCAGGATAACGTGCCGGAAAAGATCCCTGAGAGTGCGAGGATATGATCACCGCTTTCACGTAAGTCTTGAACCGCATAGTTAATCGGCAGCCCAGCGCCTACCGTGGCGTTATATAACCAATGGCGCCCCGTTTTCGCAAACGCATGTTGAATCGCATGGTATTGTTCGGCCGGTGCCGCGCCGGCTTCTTTGTTGGCGGAGATTAAATGAAAACCATGCTCGGCGAGACGCGGATAGAGAGCTGCCAGTGAGGTATTGGCAGTGACATCCAAAATCACCACATCATCATAAGGATGATTCAATAAGCGTGTTAACCATTCATCATCAAAGTATGGCGTGCCATTGTCATCAAAGTCATCCCTGATCTGCATTGGATCGATGCCAGCAAAATCTAACCATTGATTACGACTATCTACCACAGAAATCAGCGACACCTCCTTGCCATGACGCTTTTCGAGGTGCGATTTTTGCTCGGCAAACAAGCTGAGCCAACGCGCGCCAATGTTTCCTTTTCCTACCAACACCAAGCCAATGCGACGTTGGGCTTGGAACAGCGCATCATGCAAGCTGGCCACAAGGGCAGGCGTATGCACTTGACGCAAAATCGCCACCATGCTCAGTCCAGATGCAGATTCACTGATAAACTCTACAGGCTGTGACTTCAGCTGCTGATAAAAACCATGACAGTGCACGGGATTATTGACCACGCCGGCTCCGACGGCAGCAACCATGTTAAACCCTTCGCGCAGCTTCAACTCCGCGGATGGCCCGGCATCCTGGATCTGGGCCATGACCGAGGCCACGACCTCCGCCGTAAAGGCCAGCAAGATACGATACTGATCATCTTGATAATCCGTCGCCAGTGGTTGCACTTTCAGCTGAGAGAGGATGCGGCTCAACTCTTGTTTAATTGCCTGAAAATCTTGCCCGCGGGCGACATCAAACTGCAATAGGCACACATCATCCAAAGATGTAATGATTTTTGCCCCGCGTCCGGTAGCCAGTACACGCTCTATATGGGTCGAGCCACTATCGGGGGCCTGGGTACAACGTAAGGTCAGATCGGTCGCACTTTGCGCCACTGGCTGTAAAGTACGGCTATGAAGCACGGGCGCCGCCAAGCGTGCCAATTCGCCTGCTTCATCCAATCGGATTAAGGGTAACAAGCAAGCATTCTCGACGTGGCGTGGATCCGCACTGTATACACCGGCAACATCACTCCATATAGTCACGCGGCGGACCCCCGCTAACGCACCGAGTACCGTGGCCGAATAATCTGACCCATTACGCCCCAAAAGCACGGTTTCCCCAGCTTGATTTTGCGCCATAAATCCCGTAATCACGACGTGAGATTGCGTGTGCTGAGAAAGTTGCTGCCGTAATAGTGGCCATGATGCGCCGCGATCGACCTCGGGTTGAGCCGCACGTTCCGCGCGTAAACAGTGGCGCGAGTCCAACATCACCGCCTGACGACACTGCTGATTAAGCAGCGCGGCTAATAAACGCGCCGACCAAACCTCTCCGAACCCTTGCACATCGGCTTGTACGCTGTCGCTCAGCGCTGTCTCCCCGAGCGACGCGATCGTCGCGATGTCAGCAGATAAGGCATCAACCAACTGTTGTTTGTGATCACCGTTGATCAGATTTTCAATCAAGTCTTGCTGAAAGGCACGGACGCCTTGCAAGGTCTCATGCGCCAACCGGCCATCTTTGCCCAGTTGAGCGAGCCAAGCAATGAGCTGATTGGTCGTTTTCCCCGCCGCAGAGACCACAATTAAGTCGTGCGCCTTTGCATGCCCCGTCAGCACATCGACCACACGGCGATAACAATCTGGGCTCGCTAAACTGCTGCCACCAAATTTATGCAATTGGCGTTGTGATTCGGGGGCGGTGTCCATCGGTTGCGCGTGCATGGCGAGGTCTCTCTTGGTCTCAATAAATATCAATAAAGCGGCGTGCTATGACAGCAACACCTATAGCAATCGGTTTTACTGGTTAGCTAAATGGGCGAAGGCATGCGCCAAATCGGCCACTAAGTCTTCTGCGTCTTCTAGTCCAATAGAAAAACGCAGCAACGTTGGGGTAATGCCAGCCTCGGCTTGCGCGTCATCACTCATCGCACGATGGGTCATTGATCCTGGATGCGTGACCAGACTTTCTACCCCGCCCAGCGACTCGGCAAGCGCAAATAAGGATAAGCCTTCAATAAAACGTGCGATCCCAGCGGAGTCCGTGTCCAGCTCGAGGCTGAGCATACTACCAAATCCAAACTGCTGACGGGCGGCAATGTCATGGCCTGGATGTGTCGCCAAACCGGGATAATAGAGTTGCCGCACCGCAGGGACTGTTTGCAAATAGGCTAATACCGCTTGCGTATTTTGTTGATGTTGTTTAACCCGAGCGCCCAAAGTACGCAACCCTCGCAATGTCATATAACTGTCAAAGGCGTTGCCTGTTGCGCCCAAGCAGTTGCCCCACCACGCTAATGTTGCAGCCAATTCAGGCGTCTTCGCCACTACAGCGCCACCGACAATATCAGAGTGACCATTAATAAATTTAGTAGTGGAATGCACGATGATGTCCGCACCCAGTGAAAACGGCTGTTGGAGTGCTGGCGATAAAAAGGTGTTATCGACCACCACCCATGCCCCCACTTGGTGGGCCTGTTGGCAGATTTTAGCAATATCGACCACACGCAATAGCGGATTAGAGGGTGTTTCAACTAACACCAGTTTCGGCTGTTTTACCAGCGCAGCGGTTAACGCCTGGTGATCAGATTGATCGACAAAACTGACCTGCCAAATCCCTTGCTTGGCGCGTGACTCTAACAAGCGATAGGTACCACCATAACAGTCGTGCGGTGCAACAATATGATCCCCTGCATCCAGTAAAGACAACACCAAGTTAATGGCTGCCATCCCACAGTTGGTCACCACGGCACCGGCTCCGCCCTCCAGTTCCGTTAACGCTTGCTCTAACTGAGCTCGAGTTGGATTGCCCCCACGGGCATAATCATAAGTGGGAACGTCGCCAAAAGCAGGAAAACGATAGTTGGTTGATAAATACAAAGGCGGCACAACCGCATGATGTTGCGTGTCAGTGCCAATTCCTGTTCGAACGGCAATGGTGTCGGTTTTTTTACCTGTCATGGTTCATCCTTGCTCTTGTTGCGCTGGCACGGTTTACGTGATCCAGTCGTCATCATACTACTTTACCTCTGCGCTTTTGGGACGTCAACACTTCTAGACGTCTAAACACCTTTGCATGTGGCGGTTAATATAGCTAAAATCTCCGCAGCATCATTCTGGGTATTCCATAATCAAGATAGGTGAGACATGGCGCAGTGGAACGGCGATTACATTAATCCGTATGCCGAACATGGTAAAAAGAAAGAGCAGGTAAAGAAGATCACCGTCTCTATCCCACTTAAAGTATTAAAAATTCTTACTGATGAGCGCACTCGCCGTCAGGTTCATAACCTGCGTCATGCGACCAACAGTGAGCTATTGTGTGAGGCATTTTTACATGCCTATACCGGGCAGCCTCTGCCAACCGATGACGACATCCGTAAGGATAAACCCGATAGCATTCCTGCCGAGGCACGTCGGATCATGGAAGAGTTGGGTATTGAGTTTGACGACAGTGAATACTAAACAAAAAAACCGCCATCGGCGGTTTTTTTATGGTAAGACACTGTTTTCTAATTACAACATGTTTTCTTTACAGCATGTTTTCTTTACAACATATAGTTGTCTGGCATCTCAATACGGGCTACGCCGGTTTCGACGGCCGCAAGCGCCACGGCACGTGCTACCTTGGGCAGTAAACGGGCATCCATCGGCTTGGGAATGATGTAATCCGGGCCAAAACTGAGTGAAGACAAGCCCGCGGCATCTAAGACCGATTGTGGTACAGGCTCTTTCGCCAAACCACGAATCGCTTCAACGGCGGCCAACTTCATCGCATCATTAATCTCACTGGCACGCACATCTAATGCTCCCCGGAAAATAAACGGGAAACACAAGACGTTATTCACCTGATTCGGGTAATCCGAACGCCCCGTTCCAATGATCAGATCATCCCGGACTTGGTGCGCAACCTCTGGGTTAATTTCAGGATCTGGGTTTGAGCAGGCAAACACGACAGGCTTATCCGCCATCAGTTTTAATGCCTCAGGCGAGAGCAAATCCGGGCCTGATACGCCAACAAAGAGATCCGCACCTTCAATCACATCTTCGAGGGTACGCTTATCCGTGTTATTGGCAAACAGCTGCTTATACTTGTTAATGTCTTCACGACGGGTGTGAATCACCCCTTTGCGATCCAGCATGTAAATCTTTTCGCGCTGGGCGCCACATTTAATCAATAGCTCCATACAGGCCACCGCAGCGGCACCCGCACCGAGACACACGATGGTGGCTTCACCAATATCTTTGCCTTGCAACTCGAGCGCGTTAAGCATCCCCGCAGCAGTGACAATCGCGGTACCATGTTGATCATCATGGAAGACAGGCACTTCACAGCGTTCAATCAGCTGCTTTTCGATCTCAAAACAATCTGGGGCTTTGATATCTTCAAGGTTGATACCGCCAAAGGTGTCAGCAATATTGGCTACGGTATCAACAAACTCATCGATGGTGCGGTGTTTAACTTCAATGTCGATCGAGTCCAAGCCGGCAAAACGCTTGAACAATAACGCTTTGCCTTCCATGACAGGCTTTGACGCCATCGGCCCTAAATTCCCTAACCCCAAAATCGCGGTGCCGTTTGAGATCACCGCAACCATATTGCCTTTACCGGTATAGCGATATACGGCATCCGCATCTTGGGCTATTTCACGCACAGGTTCAGCAACGCCTGGGCTGTAGGCGAGAGCAAGATCCGCCGCTGAATCAGCAGGCTTACTGAGTTCGACAGAGATTTTTCCGGGTGTAGGGTATGCATGATAATCCAGCGCTTGCTGGCGTTTATCGTCCGACATGTCGTTTTCCTAGTTATTATCGTGAAGGGGTAACCAATACCGGCAGGGAAGGATGACCGATATTAGCCAGACACTCTACAAACCACACAGGAAAGGTTTGTATAAGGGTAAAGATGGTAACGCAGCGGGGAAACGTCCACCAGTACTAACGCCGTATTCGCGATGATGCTCGGACCTGTTGTCCGAATACTAGGACGATGCGATCAAAAAAAGGGACGCTGATGCGTCCCTTCTCTATATTCGGTCAATAGCTGCTTATTTTTTGCTGCTAAGGGCACCGAAACGTTTCTTAAAGCGATCAACACGGCCACCAGCATCAAGGATACGCTGCTTACCGGTGTAGAATGGGTGACATTTGTCACACACGTCTAGGTTGATGTTTTTACCTAGGGTTGTGCTGAACGCAAATTCGTTACCGCAAGAGCATTTTGCTGTGACGGCTTTGTACTCTGGATGGATACCAGCTTTCATAGGGATAACCTCATTTTAAAGGCCGTGTCGCTCTCCCGATCCTAAGCCGGGCACCACACGTCGTTAACAAATATTTTCTAAGGCGCGCAATTCTAATCAAGCCCCCTCGGTTTCGCAACTTTTTTGTGCAATCACCACGCCGCGTCACCGTACAACAAGGCTTTGCCAACCGAAGGCGAACCGTTACACTGAGCCCCCTTCTGGTCAATAAGATGTTGTGATGGAACAGTTTGCTCAGGTGGCCCTACCGGTCCCGTTAGCGAAAACTTTTGATTACCGAATCGGTGAGAATCAACACCCCATCATCGGTGGGCGGGTAAAAGTGCCCTTTGGCCGCCAGCACAAGGTTGGCATTGTCACCGGCTTATCCGCAACCGCCAGTGTGGACGCGAGCCAACTCAAGGTGCTCGATGCCGTATTGGATACCCAACCGGTTTGGACGCCCGGCGTCTATCATTTACTCCACTGGGCAAGCCGCTTTTATCATCATCCGCTAGGGGATGCGATGGGCGCTGTGATGCCAACCCTGCTTCGAAAAGGACGCCCTGCGGCATTACAACAGCAAAAATGGTGGCAAATTACCGAGTCAGGACAAAACCAACCCCTCTCGGGCCTGAGCCGTGCCCCTAAACAAGCTCGGGTGTTGCAGTTGCTCACACACGGCCCTGCCACCCATGCCGACTTGATCGAACAAGACATCGGCGCACCGGTGCTAAAAACCGTGGCCGAAAAAGGTTGGATAGCCCCCTACACACCACCGCTAAACGCTCAAGCCTGGCAACCGCATTTTGCCGTCACCGAAGACAAACCGGCACTCAACCATGAACAGGCGATGGCGGTTGCCACCATCAATGCCAATGACGGCTTTGCTTGTGCTTTACTCGAGGGGATCACCGGTTCAGGGAAGACAGAGGTCTACCTAAACGTGCTCGAACCTGTGCTTGCTCGCGGTGAACAAGCCTTAATTTTGGTACCAGAAATCGGCCTCACCCCACAAACCATTCGCCGGTTTGAGCGCCGCTTTCATGTCCCGGTAACCGTGATGCATTCAGGCTTAAATGATAACGATCGACTAAAAGCCTGGTTAGCCGCGCGCGAGAATCAAGCAGCAATCGTCATTGGTACACGGTCTGCCCTGTTCACGCCGATGGCTAATTTAGGCATCATCATTATTGACGAAGAGCATGACCCCTCGTATAAACAGCAAGATAGCTTTCGTTATCATGCCCGAGACTTAGCGGTTATGCGTGGTCATGAAGAAAAAGTGCCGGTGATACTCGGTTCTGCCACCCCTTCTTTGGAAAGCTTGCATAACGCAAAAACCGGTAAATATCAGTACCTCAAGCTGACTCAGCGTCCAGGTAATGCGGTGACCGCACGTCAGGGAATACTCGATATTAAGGGCCATTACCTCGACGCTGGATTATCCGCGCCGTTGATCGCCGAAATGCGCCAGCACCTACAACAAGGCAATCAGGTCATGTTGTTTTTAAATCGCCGTGGCTATGCGCCCGCCATGATGTGCCACGAGTGTGGCTGGCTCGCGAATTGTCAACGTTGTGATGCTTACTACACCCTTCACCAGCAACAGCAAGAATTGCGTTGTCATCATTGTGGCCACCAAAAACCCGTTCCGCACCAGTGTCACGATTGTGGCTCCACCCAGTTAATCAGTGTCGGCGTGGGCACCGAGCAGCTTGAAGGCCAGTTGGGCGGGCTCTTTCCTGAGTATAAAACCGTGCGTATTGATCGCGACAATACCCGCCGTAAGGGCAGCTTGGAAACCTACCTTAATGGCATAGAAAAGGGCGAATATCAGATCCTACTGGGCACACAAATGCTCGCTAAGGGCCATCATTTTCCCAATGTCACCCTAGTGGCGTTAGTTGATGTCGACGGTGCCTTGTTTAGTAATGACTTTCGCGCGCCTGAACGGTTGGCGCAACTGATGGTGCAAGTCGCCGGCCGCGCCGGTCGCGCCAGCAAGCCAGGGACGGTGCTATTACAAACGCACCATCCCGAGCATAGCCTGATCCAATCGCTGGTGCACAAAGGCTATCAAGCCTTTGCGGAGTCGGCGCTCACTGAACGCCGCCAAGCTTGGCTTCCGCCCTATACGTTCTTAAGTTTATTTCGCGCCGAAGGCCATGAAGAAAACAGTGTGCAGCAGTTTTTACAACAAGTACGTCAAACGCTCGCTGCCTCCCCCATTCAACACGATGAAAGCCATATCATGGGCCCTATGCCCGCAGCGATGGCCAAACGCGCGGGCCGTTATCGCTGGCAATTATTAATCCAAGCCCCAAGTCGAAAAGTGATGCAGCAGTGGCTAATGGTGGCTCTTCCTGCAGTCCATCAATTACCCCTTTCGCGCAAAGTACGTTGGTCTTTAGATGTCGAGCCGCAAGACCTTTCTTAATACTCCCTTGCCGTAAGTCGACACAAGTCACACTTTCATTGCAATAAGTGTTAGCTTGTCCGTATTTAAATTGGACAAGCATAGGTAAAATAGGGCCGCAATTGGCTAAGAAAACAGGTCAGATGAGCTAATAACTGTTTGATCTCACAATATAGATAACAAGAGGACTGTCATTATGGCGACAATGAAGGACGTTGCCCACATTGCCGGTGTATCCACAGCAACGGTATCGCGCGCGCTGATGAACCCAGAGAAGGTGTCAGCCAGCACGCGTAAAAAAGTTGAACATGCTGTGGTTGAAGCTGGTTATTCCCCTAATTCACTTGCGCGTAACTTGCGTCGCAATGAATCAAAAACCATCGTCGCTATTGTACCGGACATTTGTGATCCCTACTTTAGTGAGATTATTCGCGGCATTGAAGAAGCCGCCATGGAACATGGCTACCTAGTTCTACTGGGTGACAGTGCCCAGCAACACCACCGTGAAAATTCATTCGTCAATCTGGTGTTTACTAAACAAGCGGATGGCATGCTGCTGCTTGGCTCCGACGTCCCTTTTGATGTCAGCAAGCCTGAGCAAAAAAACTTACCGCCACTGGTCATGGCCTGTGAATATGCGCCCGATCTGGAATTACCGACGGTTCATATCGATAACCTTACCGCTGCCTTTGAAGCGGTTAATTATCTCACCCAAGTCGGCCATACTCGGATTGCTAACATTACCGGCGTACCGGAGACAGCATTAACGCAGTTCCGCTCACAAGGGTATCAGCAAGCGTTACATCGAGCGGGGATCACCATCAATCCAGCGTATAGCGTCGTCGGTGACTTTAGTTTTGCCTCCGGAGCGCGTGCCATCACCAACTTGCTCTCACTGCCTGAGCCACCCACTGCGGTATTCTGTCACTGCGATGTCATGGCCGTCGGCGCGATGCAACAAGCGAAACGTTTAGGCATGCGGGTCCCGCAAGATATCTCCATTGTTGGTTTTGATGATATCCAATTCGCCGAGTATTGCGATCCACCACTCACGACCGTTTCGCAGCCTCGCTATGACATTGGCCGCCAAGCCATGTTGATGCTGCTAAACACGTTACAAGGACGAGAAGTGACCCCCGGCTCCCGCCTTTTGGACGCCAAGCTGGTGATCCGTGAGAGTGTCGCCCCTCCGTCTCGGTAGTAAGACTAGTCAGCACGGGCTCAAGCCAGTAATATGAGCCCTTTACTGGCTTCTTAATTTGATTATTTGCTGTGGCAACTCGTGATTACGTTAAACGTGGCAAAGCGCCGCGTAAAAAAAATACTCGCCGCCAACCGACCAAGACGCGGGCTGGATTCCCATTTAAATGGGCGCTGCTTGCTGTCGTCTTAGTGGGTGCGTTTGCTTATGGCCTGTATTGGTTGAGCAAAACCGATGCACCGACACCCCCTTCTCCCCCCGTGTCTCACACGCAACCGGCCACGCAAAGCCAGGTAGAAAGTCTACCGAAAAAGCCCAAAGAAAAATGGAGCTACATCGAAGAGCTGGAAGGCAAGGAAGTAGAAGTGAAAGCAAAAGCGCTGCCACAATCGACCCGTCCTTACCTCATGCAATGCGGTGCTTACCGCAGCCAAGGGCAGGCTAATGAACGTAAAGCGATCATTGCGTTTCAAGGGCTAGAAAGCCAAATCAAGGTAAGCCCTGGTGAGAAAGGCACTTGGTATCGTGTGGTGCTTGGCCCTTACCCGCGCAAGCGCCAAGCAGAGAAAGATCGCAATATGCTGCGTCGCGCCGGTGTCGAACCTTGTGCTATTTGGTATTGGGAATAGCGAACGGGGAAAGTATTGCGCTCTCCCCTTGAAAAGTCAGCGTCAAAACCCAACCATCTAGATTAATCACCCATCTGGTGCACCAGACACAAACAAAGAGGTTCCCGTGACTACAATCGTCTCCGTCCGTCGCGAAGGTAAAGTGGTTATTGCTGGCGATGGTCAAGTATCGCTCGGCAATACCGTCATGAAAGGTAATGCACGAAAAGTTCGTCGCTTGTATAACGGCCAAGTGCTCGCTGGTTTTGCTGGCGGTACCGCAGATGCCTTTACCTTATTTGAGCGCTTTGAGCGTAAGCTTGAGCTCCACCAAGGGCACCTAACCAAAGCAGCCGTTGAGCTTGCCAAAGAATGGCGAACCGATCGCGCGCTGCGTCGCCTTGAAGCCCTACTGGCTGTCGCGGATGAAACCGCTTCCTTAATCATTACCGGTAATGGTGATGTGGTTGAGCCCGAGCGCGATCTGATTGCTATTGGCTCAGGCGGTAACTATGCGCAAGCCGCCGCCGTTGCCATGTTAGAAAACACCGAGTTAGACGCCCGCGAGATTGCAGAGAAAGCGCTAACCATCGCCGGTGATATATGTGTGTTTACAAACCAACAACACACGGTTGAAGAACTCGAGAGTAATAAACAGGATTAGTGATGTCTGAAATGACTCCACGCGAAATCGTGCACGAACTTGACCGCCATATTATTGGTCAAGACAATGCCAAACGTGCGGTGGCGATCGCACTGCGAAACCGCTGGCGCCGTATGCAACTGCCAGAAGACTTGCGTGCGGAAGTGACCCCGAAAAACATCTTGATGATTGGCCCCACCGGTGTCGGTAAAACCGAAATTGCACGTCGTCTTGCGCGATTAGCTAATGCGCCTTTTATCAAGGTAGAAGCGACCAAATTCACCGAAGTCGGCTATGTGGGTAAAGAAGTCGAGACCATTATTCGTGATCTCGCGGATGTGGCGATGAATCTGACCCAGCAGCAGGCGATGGAAAAAGTCAAATTCCGCGCCGAAGAACAAGCGGAAGATCGTATCCTCGACATCTTACTGCCTCCAGCGCGTGATGCATGGGGCCAAAACGAAGCGACCCAAGAAGATTCGTCAACACGCCAAAGCTTCCGTAAAAAATTACGCGAAGGTAAACTTGACGACAAAGAAGTGGAAGTCGATGTTGCGGCGCCGCAAATGGGCGTAGAAATCATGTCACCACCGGGCATGGAAGAAATGACCAATCAGCTGCAAGGGATGTTCCAAAACCTTGCCGGCAACAGCACTAAAAAGCGTAAGATGAAAATCAAAGACGCAATGAAGGCGCTGACCGAAGAAGAAGCGGCTAAGCTGGTCAATCAAGAAGAAATCAAAGAGCAAGCCATCCACATGGTGGAAAACAATGGCATCGTGTTCGTGGATGAAATCGATAAGATTTGTAAGTCGGGTAACACCAGTGGTGGCGATGTATCACGTGAAGGGGTACAGCGTGATCTCTTACCGTTAGTTGAAGGCAGTACGGTCTCAACCAAGCATGGCATGATCAAAACCGATCATATCCTGTTTATTGCCTCTGGTGCATTTCAGGTCTCACGTCCGTCAGATTTGATCCCGGAACTACAAGGCCGTCTCCCGATCCGCGTCGAGCTAGAAGCATTGTCAACCAATGACTTCAAACGGATTCTTACCGAGCCGAACGCCTCACTGACCCAGCAATACTCGGCACTACTCAAAACCGAGGAGATTGACTTGAGCTTTGAGCCAAGCGGTATTGATGAGCTGGCTTCCGCGGCGTGGCGAGTCAATGAGAAAACCGAAAACATCGGTGCGCGTCGTCTGCATACCTTGATGGAGCGACTGATGGAAGATGTCTCATACGAAGCCAGTGAACGCGCCGGTCAACAGGTTGTGGTTGACGCAGAATACGTCCGTAGCCACCTCGAAGAGCTGGTAGATGACGAAGACTTAAGTCGGTTTATCCTGTAGTCACGACACGTCAACTATCGAACTTAGGGCAGCAAACGCTGCCCTTTTTTGCATCAAAACTTGAGCTGGCGCAATAGGAAGCCGGATTTCGGTCGCGAACTCGTTACTCCTTGTGCTGCTTGCGTAATAATAGTGACATCGTTTTTTCGTCTCGAGGATCGCTATGCTGCACCCTACGCTCGCTATTTGGCTTGATGCTGCGCGACCCAAAACGCTGCCTTTGGCCGTGACATCCATTTTATCAGGGAGTGCGGTCGCCGCAGCGCAAGGCAACCTCTCTTGGTCTATCAGTGTCATGGCGCTGATCACCGCTTTATTCTTACAAATCCTCTCTAATCTTGCTAATGACTACGGGGATGCGATAAAAGGCACGGACAACATGACCCGTTTAGGTCCGATGCGTGCCATCCAATCGGGCAAAGTGAGCCTCGCCACCATGCGCCGCGCTCTGGCCTTCAATATTGCCCTCACCGTGTTAAGTGGCGGCGGACTGATCGCGATTGCCTGTCAGCAGCCCACCGATATTATTAGCTTTTTATTGCTCGGCCTGATGGCCATCGTCGCTTCGATCACCTATACCGTCGGCAATAAACCTTACGGCTATCGAGGCCTAGGTGATTTATCGGTGCTGATGTTTTTTGGTTGGTTAGGCGTCGCCGGGACCTACTATTTGCAAGTTGGACAGATTGACTCGCTAGTGATCTTGCCTGCGACAGCATGCGGATTGCTGGCTGTCGGCGTGCTCAACATCAACAACTTACGAGACATTGATAATGATCGTGCTTGTGGCAAACACACCCTGGTCGTGCGCTTGGGTCCCGAGCGAGGCCGCCAGTACCATGTCATCCTACTTGCCGGTGCGATTGTTTGTTACTCATTATTTGCCGCGTTGACCTTACAAGCTTGGCTGGGATGGTTGTTCTTGGCGAGTGTGCCCTTATTGGTTCGCCACGGACGCGAAGTGTATCAAACAGCGAATGCGAACGCGCTTCGGCCAATGATGGGCAACATGGTGCGCTGCGCCTTAGTGACTAATGGGCTATTTATGACTGGGATGCTGTTAGTCTAATAAAGACACAGATTAGCCGCTTTGTCATTGCAAACCCTTTTTGCCCCGTTATACTTGGACTTGCCATGTTGGCAGCGCAAGCTTGTCAGCCTTTTTCTGCCTCAACAAGAAGTTAGACTATGGAATACAATACCTCGGAACTATGCGACATGTACCCCGACCAAGTGGATGTCGTGGAGCCAATGTTTAGCTCTTATGGGGGCCGCAGCTCGTTTGGTGGCCAAATTACCACGGTAAAATGCTTCGAAGATACAGGCTTAATTCGCGAGATGGCCGAGCAAGACGGCGAGCAGCGGATTATGTTGATCGATGGCGGTGGCTCGTTACGTCGCGCATTAATTGATGGCGAGATTGCACAGCTCGCGGCAGATAACGACTGGGCTGGCATGATTGTCTATGGCTGCGTGCGCGACGTGGATACTATCGATGAAATCGACATAGGTATCCAGGCCTTGGCCTCTATCCCTGTGGGCGCTGATGAACAAGGCACCGGTGAAACCGACATCCCCGTGAACTTTGGCGGCGTCACCTTTTTGCCGGATGACCATGTCTATGCGGACACCACTGGCGTCATCTTATCGCCGGATCCGCTCAGCATCACCGAAGTCGACGAAGAAGACGATGATCTCGACGAGGATTAGTGGCGTCAGTTGACCGATAAAAAACAGAGCCCATCGGCTCTGTTTTTGGTTTATTCAACGCTCTCGATCTTACCGAGTAAGCTGCGGATACGATTCTGCCAAGCTTCTTGCTCTTCTTTTAACTTGGCGTTTTCTTGCGCTAATTGCTCACGGCTTTCTTTTTCAGCCACTGCATCTTGCTCCAGCGACCCGTTCTTTTCTTTGAGCTCTTCGATTTCCATTTGTAGCAGCGAAATCGTATCCACCGCCATTTGTACTTTAGCTTCGAGTTGTTCTAATACTTCCAATGACATCAAGGCCACCTTATTTCTGACGATTGATCCCGTTACTGCTTATCCGGCAGTAACCCGTGCAACAGGTGTGCACCCCGACTTTATTGTACTCAGGTGGTGTCAGACTGCCACTATTCTCACTACCTATGCATGGACAAGTGCGCAAAAATGCAGCGACTTCGCCAACTATCGCACGGCGAAGATAAAAATCACCGCCGCACTCGTCACGCAAACGTTTTCTATTTCTGGTAAACTGCGCGCAAATTAGGCTAACGCCTGTCTTAATGTGGCTGACATTCCGGAGTACTCATGAAACGTGATCTCGCATTGGCTTTTTCTCGCGTCACCGAAGGCGCCGCTCTCGCGGGTTATAAGTGGTTGGGAAGAGGGGACAAAAACGCAGCCGATGGCGCAGCGGTTGAGGTAATGCGTACCTTGCTAAATCTGACCGAGATTGACGGTGAAGTCGTCATCGGTGAAGGGGAAATCGACGATGCCCCCATGCTATATATTGGCGAGCAAGTCGGCTTGGGCGGTGAAGCGGTTGATATTGCCGTTGATCCGATTGAAGGCACACGCATGACAGCAATGGGTCAGGCCAATGCCTTGGCAGTGCTGGCCGCTGGAGAAAAGGGTAGCTTTTTAAAAGCGCCAGATATGTACATGGAAAAATTAGTGGTGGGGCCTGGCGCCAAAGGTATGATTGACCTCAATAAGCCCCTGCTTGAAAATCTCAAGAATGTCGCCATTGCGCTCGGAAAAACCCTCGACACCCTCGTCGTCGCCACCTTAGCAAAACCTCGTCATGATGCCATTATTGCCAGTATGCAAGCGCAAGGGATCCGAGTATTCGCCTTTCCAGATGGTGATGTAGCTGCTTCTATTCTAACCTGCATGCCAGAAAGTGAAGTGGATGTTATGGTTGGGATCGGCGGTGCGCCAGAGGGGGTCGTCTCTGCGGCCGTGATCCGTGCACTAGGCGGGGACATGCAAGGCCGTTTGCTCCCTCGACACGATGTGAAAGGTGACACCCCAGAGAATCGTATTTACGGAGAGCAAGAGCTGGCCCGGTGTCAACAAATGGGGATTCAAGCCCGCCAAGTCCTCACGCTGTCACAGATGGCCAGTAGCGATAATGTTGTCTTCGCCGCGACCGGCATCACCAAAGGCGACCTACTTGATGGGATCAGCCGACAGGGCGATCTGGCCACGACAGAAACCCTGGTGGTACGTGGTCAATGTCGGACCATTCGCCGTATTCGCTCGACCCACTATTTAAGCCGTAAAGATGAAGCGATCAAACCGCACATCTTATAATCTTCACATTGATGAGTGTAGCCTCTGACTGGTCAAATCCATTGATTTCGATTACCCTTTTATAAATACTTTACTTTATTTAATTGTGAGTATGCGTTCGCACATTTGCAATTGGGGTAATCGAGGTCCGGACGATGAAATCCACTGACCGCATTTTAGACACCATAAAGCGCGAAGGCCGTGTCAGTGCAAAAGTCTTAGCGGATAACCTGAATATGACCACCATGGGCGTGCGTCAGCATTTACAAAGCCTTGAGCGTGATGGCTTGGTGGATTTTGAAGATATCCGCGCCAAAGTTGGCCGGCCTACACGCCACTGGTCTTTAACCGCCACCGGACACCGACGGTTTGCGGATAGTCATCATGATTTATCCGTCACCTTGATCGATTCGGTGCAAGAGGTTTTTGGCGACCAAGGGGTCGCAAAAGTGATCGCCCAACGTGAAGCTGCCACCTTCGCCCAATACCAAGATGCGCTCAAAGATTGCGATAATTTAGAGGCTAAATTGCAAACCTTGGCGTATCTTAGAGAGAGCGAGGGGTATATGGCTGAGCTCCATCGAGACGGCGCTGACTATATGTTGATTGAACATCACTGCCCTATCTGTCAAGCAGCGAAAACCTGTCCTGCGCTATGTCGCTCAGAAATCCAGTTATTTCGACACTTACTGGGCAACCGCTATCGGGTGGAACGTGAAGAACACATTGTTTCAGGACAGCATCGCTGCACTTATCGCATTGGAGATAAAACGTGAGGAGGTAATATGGCCACTTGGATCAAGGCTGATGTCGTGGAGAACCAACATTGGACGAAGGATCTCTTCAGCCTGGTGTTATCCGCCCCTGTCGCCCCCTTTACGGCAGGCCAATTCACAAAGCTAGGGATGGAGATCGATGGCAAACTGATCCAGCGCGCCTATTCGTTTGTGAATCCTCCACAAAGTAAATACTTAGAAGTGTATGCGACACGTGTGGCTGACGGCCTGATGTCACCACGCCTTCACGCGCTCGAGCCGGGTGATAACGTGATGATTACCCAAGATCCAGCCGGCTACTTTACCCTAGATGAAGTACCACAAGGTCAACACCTTTGGATGTTTGCCACGGGAACAGCCATCGGCCCTTATATTTCGCTGATGGAGCAAGGCGATGTCTGGTCGCGTTTTCGCAAAATTATCTTGGTCCATGCGGTACGTTTTGCTGCCGATTTAACCTATCAAGCACGCATTAACGCACTGGCAGAAAAATACCCTGATCAACTGGTGGTTCAGCCTTTTGTTAGTCGCGAGCCTATAGCTGGCGCCTTATCAGGTCGGGTAACACACGCGCTCGAAGACGGATTGCTCGAGCGCGTGGTTGGTCTGCCTCTGACCTCCGAGCACAGCCAGGTGATGTTATGTGGCAACCCAGCCATGGTAAAAGAAGTGAAAACACTGCTGGAAGGAAAAGGCCTCAGTAAAAACTTACGCCGCAAGCCCGGGAATGTGACCACTGAGCATTACTGGTAATTCCTCCCCCTGCTTTGCTGATACGCATACGGTAAAGCGGGGCATTTTTATCCACAAAAATAACCCCAGAAAAACGACGTTGATTCAATTGATTACTCAATACGTCGTCCATCTCTCTATCCACGGCGCCAGCTTAGCCAGACAGCGCGAGTTTGATCCCTGGCAAACCTCGACTCATAGTTACTTTAACGCTTTGGTAACACGGCCACGCGGCCGACGACGCGTAAGGAGTATGCGATGAAGACCCTTCCTTCTTTTGATGAGTTAGCGGCGCTGGCCCAAACCGATCCTCGTGCGTTAGAAACATTACGGCTTAAAATGAGCGAAGAGGTGATCGCCAATGCGTCCCACGCCACTCAGCCGCAGCTCCATGCCATGTTAAGCCATATTAATCGCATGATTGATCATGGTAAAAATCCATTACACGTCAACATGATGCTCTTCCAAGCACTGACTCGTCAGTATTCGCGCTTTTCGACTGCGTTTACCAACCCAGACGCCTTGCGCAGCCACCAAGCGGACATCATGGAATTTAAAGTGGGACAAACAGCCAACGCCCCCACACCGCCAACGCAATCGAGATAAACCGATTGAGCCACTCATAGTGCATGATTGGGTCCGACCCACTTGCGATAACTGGTGGTATCCATGTCACGAACTTCCACCGTTAGGCTGGTGACATGGCCTGCATGGTCACGCAGCGGCCCGGTTAATGCGTCACTGATTTGCTGTTTTTGTTGATCACTGCGTCCAGCCAGTAAGCGAAACTCGACATGCACAAACTCACCGCGATCGGCTTGCGCGCCGACACGCCAAACGGCGCATGGAACGGCGCGAGATTTGAGCGCGTCAGGGTCAAAACAATCGGTGGCGATCGCCGCTTGGTGCAGATCATCCACCAGCTGATCAATGTTCACGCGCTCTGCTAACGCGTCGGTGTATTCCATCACCAAATGAGGCATCGTTTCACTCCGTTGAAAACACAAACCTGCATCATGCCGCAAGATAGACGCCATCACGAGCACCTCTGTCACACTTTGGCCGCCCCATTGGCGCAATAATGATGAAATTTTACTACTTGAAGGTTCCCTTTTGCGCGCAAAACGGGTAAAAACGAGGACATTCTCGCCATTCTATGATTTTAAACAGAGAAGGCCGCGCTACAATAGACTACCTTCTTTACATCTTTTGACTTCAAATCAACTAAACCGCGGAGGAACTCCTATGCGCCGTCCATTGGTAATGGGTAACTGGAAACTCAATGGCAGCAAAGCCATGGTCACTGAACTGCTTAACGGCCTTAATGCTGAACTCAAAGACGTTGAAAGCGTTGACGTTGCCGTCGCACCACCGGTGATGTATCTGGCACAAGCCGAACAACTGCTGGCTGACAGCGCCATTAAGTTGGGTGCGCAAAACGTTGATACCAACAACAGCGGTGCATTCACCGGTGATATCTCTGCCGACATGCTGAAAGATTTTGGTGCAACCCATATTATTATCGGCCACTCAGAGCGTCGTGAATATCACCAAGAATCTGACGAGTTTGTGGCGAAAAAATTCGCTTTCTTGAAAGAAAATGGCCTCACGCCAGTACTTTGTATCGGTGAGTCTGACGCACAAAACGAAGCGGGCGAAACTCTGGCGGTGTGTTCTCGCCAGCTTGACGCTGTGATCCAATCTCAAGGCGTTGAAGCGCTAAACGGTGCGATCATTGCTTATGAGCCAATCTGGGCAATCGGCACCGGTAAAGCGGCAACCGCTCAGCAAGCGCAAGACATTCATGCTGCCATCCGTAAGCACATTGCGTCTTACAGCGAAGACGTCGCAAGCAAAGTGGTCATCCAGTACGGCGGTTCGGTCAAAGCTGGAAATGCCGCAGAGCTGTTCGCGATGCCGGATATCGACGGCGCCTTGGTTGGCGGTGCCGCACTTGACGCTGCAGGCTTTGCTGCAATCGCGAAAGCCGCCGGTGAAGCGAAAAAAGCGTAATTCGTTGTGCGGTTAAATAGCCAATAGCAACGCGCTCGCGAATAAAAACGCCCCCTATTGGTAGGGGGCGTTTTTTGTCTGTCAGTCTGTTCGCTATGCGCCTTCAAAACCTAACTGGCGCCAGGCTTCGTAGCCAATAATTGCCACTGCATTGGATAAGTTGAGGCTGCGTGCATCTGGCTGCATCGGGATACGCAAACGCTGCGTGTCCGGCAGTGCTTGAATAAGATCCTGCGGTAGCCCCCGTGTTTCAGGGCCAAACAACAGCACGTCGCCAGGCGCAAATGTTGCCTGAGTATGATATTGCGTCGCTTTGGTTGTACAAGCAAAGATCCGACGTCCCGCCATGGCATCAATGAAGGCGGCATAATTCGCATGTCGCGTCACCCGCGCCAAGTCATGATAATCCAACCCCGCACGGCGTACCTTCTTCTCTTCCAAATCGAAGCCTAACGGCTCAATCAAGTGCAAGTTAGCGCCACAGTTAGCACATAATCGAATAATATTGCCCGTATTAGGCGCAATTTCTGGCTCATAAAGCGCAATGTCAAACATGGTCAGTTACCACAGTGAGAAATAAGCCGTTATTGTCGCAACCGCGGGAAACCAGCGCAATATTAATGCACCGGCCAGCGAAGTGTAACGACCAACCCGCCTTGCGGTCGATTGTGAGCCAGGACCTGCCCGCCATGCTGTTGTACCGCTTGCGCGGTGATCGCAAGCCCTAGCCCAGAGCCGCCAGATTGCCGCTCTCGGGCGGCAGAGACACGATAAAAAGGCCGAAAGATATCGGTCAACATGCTCTCTGGCACTCCCGGACCATCATCGGCAACCTGAATGACCAGCATGGTATCATCAATGAATGTGGTGATATCGATACCTAGGTGCGCATAACGGATCGCGTTTCTTAGTACGTTTTCCAACGCGCTACAAGCTAGGCGCGAATTAACACTCAATGTGACCGACGGCCATGGCGTTATCGTGATCGATTTGCCTTGTTGATTCGCTTCGAAACTCGCATCGTCCACCACCGACTGCCACAACACATCCGCACTAACTGACGCGCGCTCAAGCTGCCCTCGCGCTTGCAGTTTTGACAACGTAAGCAGCTCCGCAATTAAGGCTTCAAGCTGCCCCGCTTCCCGCTCAATCCTGGCCAAGCTATCACTGTGTCCTAATTCACGCTCCGCCAAGGCGCGTGCCATTTGTAAGCGCGTCAGCGGTGACCGTAACTCATGAGAAATATCCGACACCAGTTGCTGTTGTCCGGTCACCATTTGATTGAGCGCCGTAACCATATGATTAAATCCCTTCCCAGCCTCACTGAATTCTCTCGGGCCGCACTCTAACGCAGGATCCGGCACTAAATCGCCGTTGGCGACACGACGACTTGCCGCCTCAAACCGCCGCGCCGGACGCGTCAGTGTATAGGCCAACCAAAGCAACAGGGGAGTACTGACCAACATAGTGACTAGCAACAAATGCTGCGGCGTTTCCAGTATTTTCAACACGAAAGGAAGACGAGGCTGCCAACGACGGGCATGATAAAGATTGCCTTGCGCGTTATCCGTACTCACAGAAAAAGGACCGGCGAGCATGGCGCGACGCACCAAGCGTTGCATCGGCTGCTCTGTCTCATTGGTTTGAGCCATAAAGCGACGTAACTCGGTCGGTAAATCGTCAATCCGGGCCGATTTAGGGACCCAGTAAAGGGTGTTCGCTGCCCGACTGTGGCGATGACCACGACGCTGATTATGTCTGGCAATGAGCGTGGCTATCGGTATGTCGCGTGTCGTCGCGATGTTCACTAACTGATTTATTTGAGCAGCAATACGTGCTTGCTCCGCGGCCGGCACTGGGTGCAGCGATCGCGGATCGCCACGCTGGGCCCAAATGACCGCCGCTAATACCAGTAATAATGTGAGCCAAAAAATCACGAAAACCCGACCATACAAACTGGAGAAAAAAGGAACACGCGACAGGGTTTGGCGCACGCTGGCTAGTCGACCCATAAATACCCCTTTCCTCGCAGCGTTTTGATTCTTGGTTTAGCATCAGCACGCTCAGGTAACTTTTTGCGCAAATTGGAAATGTGCACATCCACGGCACGGTCAAAGGGCATCAAACGCTTACCTAACACCTGCTCACTCAAGTGGGCTTTACTTACCACTTCACCCGGGTGCGCCAGCAAGCACGCCAACATTTCTGTCTCCATGCCGGTCAGATCGACCGTCTCGCCTTGGCATACTGTTTCCAACCGATGCGGGTAAACGCACACATCGTCATGGGCTAAAACAGGCTCTTGCGCTTGGGTCGGCGGATCGGGGTCCGGTAAGCGAGTGCGTCGTAAAATCGCCCGCATTCTTGCTAGAAGCTCTCGATCACTAAACGGTTTGGCCAGATAATCATCCGCCCCAAGCTCTAAGCCCATCACGCAGTCTACCTCTTCACCTCGTGCGGTCAACATCAAAATCGCAACATGTGACGTGGCGCGGAGTTGCCGTAACGTTTCCATACCATTTAAGACCGGCATCATGACATCGAGCAAAATAATATCTGGCGGTAACTCACTCGCCATTGCTAAGCCCATTTGTCCATTGTCCGCGCAGCGAACCGAAAACCCTTCCAATGACAGCAACTCACCAAGCAGTGCGGTCAATTCGGTGTCATCGTCAATAATTAGAACCTGCTGCATCGCCCGTGACCCTCTCCTCAATTCAGTGACGCTGAATACAATCTTTTTATCATAGCGACATCGGCACAGGCATGACTTTACCCATCTTTACATCGCATAACGTGACTTTACATCCCAAGGGTTAATCTAAACGTGTACCTACTCAATGATGGAGAGACAGGATGAAACGTTTAACCCTTGGCTTAGCCGCCGCGCTCATTGCGATTCCCACCCTTGCTGCACCGCAGTTCGGTAACGACACCAACCGCGGGATCTGGCAGGATCTTGACTTAACGGAAGCACAACAATCACAACTCGACACCCTTCGCGACACTTACCGCGATCAACGTCTCCAGGCGCGTGACGGATTCCGGCAGAAAATGGGGGCACTGCTAACTCAACCAGAATTTGATGAAGCGGCGGCCACCGAGCTATTTAATGCCATGCCACAACATGGCCGACAAATGCACGGCCAAGGGATCGAGCGCGCTCGCCACATGCATGCCATGATGCAAGTGTTGACGCCAGAGCAACAAGAAATCTTCTTAGATAAGATGCATGACCAACGCCGACACGGCGGTTGGGATAAAGAAAAAGGCAAGCGCGGCCAAGGCCACCATGATCGTCGAGGCAATTGTTCACGATAAATCTGCGTCGTGTCATACGCATCGGGTCAACAGTCTATATACTAAGGGTTGCGTTTCATTACACAGCCCTTTTTTATGAAAAAACAGTATGCTTTCTGGGTCGAGGCCGCCGCGTGGGCAGCCACCGCGGTAGCGACCACCTTACTTCTGGCCAAATTGATTGCATGGTGGCTAACAGGATCGGTCAGTGTGCTGGCCTCATTTGTCGATTCACTGCTCGATCTACTGGCCTCGTTGACCAATTTAATTGTGGTGCGGTACGCCGTTCAACCTGCTGATAGTGAGCATAGTTTCGGGCACGGCAAAGCCGAATCCCTCGCCGCACTCGCGCAATCCACCTTTATCGTCGGATCAGCCTCTTTCTTGCTCCTCAGTGGCCTTGAACGTTTGTTCAAGCCAGTGCCGATTGCATCGCCAGAGCTTGGCGTTGCTGTCAGTGCCGGTGCCACCGTGATTACGCTAGGGTTAGTCTTATTCCAAAAATGGGTGATTCGCAAAACGGCCAGCCCAGCCATTGCTGCCGATGCACTTCACTATCAATCCGATTTATTAATGAATATTGCGATCATCGTCGCCTTGGCATTGAGTTGGTACGGCTGGACGCAAGCTGACGCTTGGTTTGCCATCGGCATCAGTGTTTTTATCCTATCTCAAGCTGTCAAAATGGCGTACGAGGCGGTCCAATCACTGCTTGATCGGCAGTTACCGCTTGAAGAGCAAGAGAAAATCGCGGTACTTTCCAGTTCTGTCGTCGGCGTTCATGGTATTCACCAACTGCGTACGCGCCAAGCCGGTATGACAAAATTTATCCAACTACACATAGAGCTTGATGACGAGCTACCCTTAGTGGATGCACATACCCTTGCAGATGCCGTAGAAGATAGGCTGCTGGTCGCCTTTCCCGGTGCGGATGTCATGATTCATCAAGACCCAAAATCGGTGGTGGCAAGGGAAACAGGTGGTGGCAAGGAAAACAAAAGCCTTGATGAGAGGCTGAACAAAAGCTCATCGGGCTGACATGTATCAACTTTTTTTCTACAGTAAWTGTAATACTATTACAGAAGTAGGAAAATTACAGTTTAAGCAAGCGTCATTGCGGGTTCACTGGGGCAAGCAGGTTGCCATTTCCGCAATCGGCACGAAATAAGTGACGAACAGTCAGAGGGTAACCATGGTTAGAAAAATTGGTGTTTTGACCAGTGGCGGTGATGCGCCAGGTATGAACGCAGCGATTCGCGGTGTGGTTCGCAGCGCATTGAGCGAAGGATTAGAAGTTTACGGTATTTATGACGGGTTTCTTGGCTTGCATCAAAACCGTATCGAACGCCTAAACCGAACAAGCGTATCTGACGTGATTAACCGCGGCGGAACCTTTTTAGGTTCAGCTCGCTTCCCCGAGTTTGCTGACGAAAAAGTACGTGAGCAAGCCATTCAAAATCTAAAAATGCACGGCATTGATGCACTGGTGGTTATCGGTGGTGACGGGTCGTTCATGGGCGCGAAAAAACTGACTGAGATGGGCTATCCTTGTATTGGCCTGCCAGGCACCATTGATAACGACGTCGCCGGTACCGATTATACCATTGGCTATATGACCGCGATGAACACAGTGATCGACGCTATCGACCGTTTGCGTGACACCTCCTCGTCGCATCAGCGGATCTCTATTGTCGAAGTCATGGGGCGCCACTGCGGTGACTTGACCTTAATGGCGTCGATTGCTGGCGGCTGTGAATACATCATCACACCGGAAATTGGTCTTGATAAAGACAAGCTGCTTGCCAAAGTGAAAGAAGGCATTTACAAGGGTAAAAAGCACGCGATCATCGCGATTACAGAGCTAATGACCGATGCTAATGAACTGGCGAAGTTCATCGAAACCGAAACTGGCCGCGAAACACGTGCGACCATTTTGGGCCACATTCAGCGTGGCGGTCAGCCCGGTGCATTTGACCGTATCCTTGCTTCGCGCATGGGTGCCTATGCGGTCGACCTGCTGCAAAACGGCGAAGGCGGACGCTGTGTCGGGATTCAAAATGACAAAATGGTTCACCATGACATCATTGATGCCATTGAAAACATGAAGCGCCCATTCCGTGATGATCTTTACGAAGTGGCAGAAAAACTGTTCTAAGCCGCTCGCGATATTGCGCTGATTAGCGCATGGCGATCAAAAAACGGAACCGTGCGGTTCCGTTTTTTTGTGGATTGGCGTCAAAGCAGTTATATGCCGTCCCCAGAGATAAACGTTTTGTGTGAGCCGTTAAACTCTTGATCCATATCCAGTGAGGGCATGTGTGAACTCGGGCGCCCAACGATTTTAGCCGGCACGCCCGCCACCGTGGTGTGCGGCGGTACAGGGTTGAGCACCACAGAGCATGATCCAATTTTCGCGCCCTCGCCAATATCGATATTGCCAAGGATTTTCGCACCGGCGCCGATCATCACACCGGTCCGAATTTTCGGATGGCGATCACCGCCTTCTTTTCCGGTCCCGCCGAGAGTAACATCTTGCAAGATAGAAACATTATCTTCGATCACCGCCGTCTCACCGATCACGATCCCCGTGGCGTGGTCAAACATGATCCCACGTCCGATAGTGGCCGCCGGATGAACATCCACCTGACTGGTCACTGAAATTTGGTTTTGTAGGTACGTCGCTAACTCTTTGCGACCTTGGTGCCACAGCCAATTTGCCACACGGAAGCCTTGCAAGGCATGAAATCCTTTTAGGTACAGTAAGGGCGTGGAGTACAGTTCCACCGCAGGATCCCGCTCTACCGTGGCACAAATATCGCAGGCAGCCGATTCAGCCACCGACGCATCATTGGCATACACTTCTTCAATCACTTCTCGCACCGCCATCGACGGCATCGACGGCGTCGACAATTTATTGGCCAAAATATAGCTCAGGGCACTGGCGAGATTATCGTGCTTGATAATTGTGGCATGGTAAAAGCTGGCCAACATGGGCTCGCGCTCTGAGTGTTCGCGTGCTTCTGTTTTTACCGCTTGCCACACACGGTTCTGTTGGCATTCTTTTTTAGCCTGATTCACTGCCTTCATCCTTATCAAAAATCACCGGCAACTGGGACGTTCCCCTACCGTGCCAGTGTATAAAAAAAACGCGCGGTTCTCACCCCGCGCGCCTATTTATATGCTGATACACGTTGCCGTTATTCGGATTTTTTATCACGGGCCAGCAAGTCTCGAGCAGCGTGATGCGCCAATTTACCCTGATATAAAACTTGATAAATTTGCTCCACAATCGGCATTTCAACCCCAGCGCGCTGCGCCAGGGCCCACACCTCTTTGGTATTGCGAAAGCCCTCAACCACTTGACCGATATTATCCTGCGCCGCTTGCACGCCTTCACCTTGGCCAAGCGCCAGCCCAAAGCGGCGATTACGCGATTGATTATCGGTGCAGGTTAAAACCAGATCACCTAAACCGGCCATGCCCATAAAGGTCTCTCGCGATGCGCCTAGCGCTTCACCCAAGCGCGTCATTTCCGCCAAGCCACGCGTAATCAGAGCCGTGCGCGCATTGGCGCCAAACCCGATACCATCAGAAATCCCAGCCCCAATCGCAATCACGTTTTTTACCGCGCCACCTAATTGCATGCCGATAAAATCATGATTGCCGTAAACGCGGAAACTCTGCTGGCAATGAATCGTCTCTTGCAAATCACGCACAAACTCGGGGTCAGGCGAGGAAACAGAAATCGCCGTCGGCATGCCAGCCGCCAGCTCTTTAGCGAAAGTGGGACCCGAGAGTACCGCCAGCGAGCGCGAATCACCCAGTTGTTCACGCGCGACTTCTTGCAACAGGCGTCCGGTTTCCGGTTCTAGCCCTTTTGTGGCCCAGCAAACGCGAGAATCCGCGCGTAAGTAGGGCCGGATCTGGCCGAGCACTTGACCAAAGACGTGGCTGGGCACCACCACCAATAAATCACGACTGGCATTCACCGCCACGGACAAATCGGCACAAAGCACCAGCGAGTCTGGAAAGGCGACGCCTGGTAAAAAAGCCTGGTTAGCACGGTCAATTTCCAACTGCGCAAGATGACGTGGATCGTGCCCCCATAACACAACGTTGGCACCATTTCTCGCCAGTGAGATCGCTAAGGCAGTGCCGTACGAGCCAGCGCCCAATACAACAATCGCGGCGTCTTGAGTGGGAGCCAGATCTGTCATAATGACCCCTTAGGCTTGCGCGTCTTCTTCTTCGCCAGATTTCGCGTCCGCCTGCTGTTGCAGGTAGTTCATGAACAAGGCATCAAAGTTTACCGGTGCAAGGTTAAGCTGTGGGAACGTCCCTTTAACGACCAAGCTAGAAATCGTCTCACGCGCGTAAGGGAAAAGAATATTCGGGCAAAAAGCGCCGAGGCAATGCGCTAATTGCGGCGCATCCATGCCGGTAACCGAGAAGATGCCGCCTTGTTGTACTTCGCACAAGAACGCACTGCTCTCTTGGTTTTTCACGGTCACGGTTAGACGCAGAACAACCTCGTAAATGCCTTCACCCAGCTCGCGGCTTTGCGTGTCTAAATCTAAGTTAACGTCAGGTGCCCAGTCTTGCTGAAAAACGTCAGGTGAATTTGGCGCCTCAAAAGACACGTCTTTAAGAAAAACGCGTTGGATAGCAAAGTTTTGCTCGGCTTGTTGGTTGTTTTCTGCTTCAGCCATGGTGGTTCGTCCTTTCTAACTAGTTGCTTATGTGCCGGGCACATTAAAAAATGCGAGCCACTGCGTCATGCAGTCACTCGAGATTTGAGTGAGGGATCACTTTTTCTTTTTGCTTTTGCCTTTACCGCTTTTGGCGCGGACCAGTGGCATTTTGGCATCGTTCCACGAGGTCAAGCCATCTTTGAGCACATACACAGACTCAAAACCCGCTTTGGCGAGTTGATTCGCACTGTCAGCCGCGGTTTGACCGGTCTTGCATACTACGATGATGGGGTCAGTTTTATGTTTTTCAAGTTCGCCAAATGAGTGCGATTTAATTTCACTGGGCAATACGTTGATTGCACCCGTGATATGGCCCGCACGAAACTCGTCATGACTGCGAATATCCACAAACACCCCATTTTCACGGTTGTTCAGGATCGCGGCATCGTTCGGAGCCACCACTTTGTATGCGGCGGTTTTCTGTTTGATCAGCGACATCAACAAGGTGGCAGCTAAGCCAACCCAGACCAGTGTCAGAATCATGTTGTTGGAGACAAAATCGATATATTCCTGCATAACCTTTGCTCTATACTGCTTGTTTGTCCCGCGAGGCGAGAGTCCATCAAGGGGTGAAAATGGTGTCGAGTATAACCTGCTCGTCAGGGTTTTACAGCCTACCAAGACGAAATCGCGCGCTTGCTCACTCACGGTGATCGAATGATAAATTTTCGCTCCCCTCAATATGTTAAAAAGAAAGAAGGTTTCATCAATCGCAGACATCGAGTGAAGCCATTCGCGTATACCGACAATCTTCGCCATAATGAGGGGAGTCAAGGGTAGAAGGCAAGCCATGCAACCCTTGCTGGTTAACTTATCAGCTGGAATAATTGATCTTAGCCTACGTATCCTTGCGTAAAATGTTGTAAAATTACGCACACTGCACCACTGAGGCCTGATGCTAGCCTCAAATCTGGCATCAAGCCTCAGTGGCTGCTCCATGACATCCAATGTCAGTGGCATCCAATGTCAGTCTTTAGCTTGAATTAAGAGGACGTAATATGTCTGCGAAAAAACCACTTGCACTGGTGATTCTCGATGGCTGGGGCTATCGTGACCCACAAAGCGATAATGCCATCACCAATGCTAACACGCCGGTTATCGACAGCCTGATGGCCGACAATAGCACCTTGATTTCAGCATCCGGTTTTGACGTTGGCCTGCCTGATGGGCAAATGGGTAACTCAGAAGTCGGTCACGTGAATATCGGTGCTGGCCGCGTGGTGTATCAAGAACTCACCCGTATCACCAAATCCATCGCCGATGGCGACTTTAACCAGACCCCCGCACTCACTGCCGCGGTCGATAAAGCCGTGGATAAAGGCAAAGCCGTTCATATCATGGGTCTGATGTCACCAGGTGGCGTTCATAGCCATGAAGACCACATTGCGGCCATGGTTGAGTTGGCCGCTGAGCGTGGTGCGGATCAAATCTATCTGCACGCCTTCTTGGATGGTCGTGATACGCCACCACGTAGCGCAAAAGCCTCACTTGAGCGTTTTGACGCCCTTTTTGCCAAGCTAGGCAAAGGACGCACGGCCTCACTGGTGGGTCGCTACTACGCGATGGACCGCGACAACAACTGGGATCGTGTAGAGCGAGCTTACGATTTGTTGACCTTGGCGCAAGGCGAGCATAGCGCAACGAGCGCGGTTGAAGGCCTCGAAGCAGCGTATGCGCGTGAAGAAAATGACGAGTTTGTCGCCCCTACGGAAATCTTCCGTGAGGGTGACAACAAAGCGACCATCAACGACGGCGACGCAGTCATTTTCATGAACTTCCGTGCCGACCGGGCGCGCGAAATGACTCGTGCCTTTATGCCTGAGTTTGATGGATTTGCGCGTAAGAAGTATGCCGAACTGTCCGACTTTGTCATGCTGACCGAATACGCAGCCGATATCGATACGACGGTGGCTTTCCCACCGACAAGCCTGTCAAACACCTTGGGTGAATGGCTATCGAAAACCGGTAAAACCCAGCTACGTATTTCAGAAACTGAGAAATACGCGCACGTCACTTTCTTCTTCAACGGTGGTATGGAAACCGTATTTGAAGGCGAAGAGCGCTCTTTGGTGGCGTCACCCAAAGTGGCCACTTACGATCTACAACCCGAAATGAGCTCTGAAGAGCTAACGGATAAACTGGTTGATGCGATTAAGTCCGGCAAGTTCGATATGATCATCTGTAACTACCCGAACGGTGATATGGTCGGTCATACGGGCGTCTACGAGGCTGCTGTCCAAGCGTGTGAAGCTGTCGATGGCTGTATCGGTCGCGTGCTAGAAGCGATTAAAGAAGTAGACGGTCAAATGCTGATCACCGCCGACCACGGTAACGCTGAAATGATGGTTAACGAGGAAACGGGCGGTGCATATACCGCACACACCAACTTACCAGTCCCACTGATGTATGTCGGTAGCAAACCAGTGACCTTGAAAGAAGGCGGTAAGCTGTCTGATCTGGCACCGACCATGTTGGCATTGTCCGATATGCCGATTCCTGAAGAGATGACTGGCAAGCCTCTGTTCGATCTGAAATAATCTCCCCATGCGGGAGAAACGAACACGCCTAGGTCAAACCCTCCGCGCCAGTGCATTATGCACTGGCGTTTTTCTGTGTCTATTCACAGGGTCTGTGCACGCTAACTCACAACTTGAGGGTGTGAGCGATGAGATTGCCCGCCAACAATCACAGCTGGCCGCGCACAATAAAAAACTCAATGCACTTCAGCGCGACTTAAAAGCGCAATCTAAACGGATTGACACCTTGTCCAGGCGCATCCGCCAAGCGCAAGCTAGCCTGCAAGAAACAGATACCGACATTACCCAGCTGACGCAACAACAAGCGCGATTAAAGCAGGAAATGATCGCCCAACAAGCCCAACTGGGCGAGCTTATCGATGCGCAATATCGTCAAGGCAAACACGATCAACTCAAACGACTGCTCAGCCAAGAATCGCCAGCCACCCTTGACCGGTTAACGCGCTATGCCGAAATCGTTGCAGGCACAATGCAGCAAACGATTGAGTCACTCGCCGCTACCCGTACCGATTATCAGCTCACCGCTCACCAGCTCAAACAGCAGCGGGATAAGCAAACGCAGCTCGTGGCAGAGTTAACCGATAAAAAGCGTGAGCTTGAGACTGAGCAAAACGCACAAAGCCAAACGGCGAAACAAATTCGTGCCAAGATTGCCAGTGACAGCGCATATTTAGCCGAGCTCAAAGCTAATAAGCAGCGCTTGCAAGAACAAATCGCCGAGGCGGCACGACGCGCGCAGGTCAATATGGCAGGCATTAGTGACGCCAAAGGAAAACTCACTTGGCCCGCCCAAGGTAAACTCCTGCACCGCTTTGGCGAGCGCCAATCCGGCGAAGTGACTTGGAATGGCATCGTGATTGATGCCAAGCGTGGCACGGAAGTGAAAGCGACGCATGCAGGAAAAGTGGTGCTATCCAGTTGGCTACGTGGCTACGGGCTATTGATTGCCGTCGATCATGGCAAGGGGGATATGAGCTTGTACGGCTATAATCAAGCATTACTCAAAGACATCGGCGACACAGTGACCGCCGGTGAACCGATTGCCTTAGTTGGCGACAGTGGCGGACAATCAACACCATCGCTATATTTCGAGATTCGTCGTAAAGGCAATACCACTAACCCAGTTCCTTGGTTGGATTAAAAACGCCCACCCCATGGGTGAGCGCTGTCAATATTGCCAAGCACCTGGTGAGCCTTCAATCACCCGGTCATATGGCGTTATAGGTCTCTTACATTAGCCCTGCCAGTCGAGGATCACCTTGCCAGACTGCCCTGAGCACATCATCTCAAAACCTTCTTGAAAGTCATCTACGTGGTAATGGTGGGTAATGATGGGGGTTAAATCCAACCCTGATTGAATCAAGGAGGCCATCTTGTACCAAGTCTCGAACATTTCGCGACCATAGATGCCTTTGATCACCAAGCCTTTAAAGATCACTTGGTTCCAATCAATGCCCATATCGCTCGGTGGGATCCCGAGCAAGGCAATATTGCCGCCATGGTTCATGGCCGACAACATGCTATTAAAAGCGGCAGGGACGCCCGACATTTCCATGCCAACGTCAAAGCCTTCCGTCATTCCAAGCTCAGCCATCACCGATTCTATCGAGGTCTCGGCGACGTTTACCGCCCGAGTCACTCCCATATCCCGAGCAAGTTGTAGGCGGTACTCATTCACATCAGTGATCACCACATGTCTTGCGCCCACATGACGCGCAACCGCCGCAGCCATAATACCAATCGGGCCGGCACCTGTGATTAGCACGTCTTCGCCGACCAGATCAAACGATAACGCGGTGTGCACCGCATTGCCAAATGGGTCAAAGATCGAGGCTAAATCGTCCGAAATTTCCGCTGGAATTTTGAAGGCATTAAACGCTGGGATCACTAAATATTCCGCAAATGCGCCAGGACGATTGACCCCGACTCCTTCGGTATTCCGGCAAAGGTGGGTGCGTCCGCCGCGGCAATTACGGCAGTGACCACAAGTAATGTGGCCTTCTCCGGAGACGCGATCACCGATGGCGAAGCCTTTGACTTCTTGTCCAATCCCAACCACTTCGCCCACATATTCGTGACCGACTACCATGGGAACCGGAATGGTGTTTTGCGACCACTCATCCCACTTGTAAATATGAACGTCGGTACCGCAGATGGCGGTTTTACGGATTTTGATCAGTAGATCGTTATGCCCAAGCTCAGGCAGCGCCGCCTCCGTCATCCAAATACCGGGCTCGGCTTTTAGCTTCGCCAGGGCTTTCATGCTTGTTTGTGTCATACGATTACCCAATCAGTTGCATTTCTTTACCGACTTTGATGAAAGCATCAATCGCGCGGTCCAGTTGCTCACGCGTGTGTGCGGCTGACATTTGAGTGCGAATACGTGCTTGCCCTTTCGGCACCACCGGATAAGAGAAGCCCACTACATAGACGCCTTCTTGCATCATACGTTCGGCAAACTCACTCGCGACTTTGGCATCTCCCAGCATCACCGGAATAATGGCATGATCCGCGCCTGCTAGCGTGAAACCTGCCTCAGTCATACGAGCTCGGAAATGTGCGCTGTTATCCCATAGCTGTGCGCGCAAATGGTCACTTTCCGCCAGCATATCGAGCACGCGAATAGAGGCCGACACAATCGCCGGTGCCAGTGAATTCGAGAACAGATAAGGGCGTGAACGTTGACGCAACCAATCGATCACTTCTTTTTTACCCGATGTATAGCCACCCGAGGCTCCCCCCATGGCTTTACCCAAGGTCCCAGTGATGATATCAACGCGGTCCATGACTTGGTGGTATTCGTGGGTACCACGGCCATGATCGCCCATAAAGCCCACAGCGTGGGAGTCATCCACCATCACCAGCGCGCCATACTGCTCAGCCAGATCGCACACTGCGGGCAAGTTAGCGACCACGCCATCCATCGAGAAAACGCCGTCGGTGACAATCAAGATATTCGCCACATTGGCTGCTTTCGCGGCTTTAAGTTGGGCTTCCAGCTCGTCCATATCGTTGTTGGCGTACCGGAACCGCTTCGCTTTACATAAACGCACCCCATCAATGATCGATGCATGGTTCAACGCATCTGAGACAATAGCATCATCAGGCCCCAGGATAGTTTCAAACAAGCCGGTATTCGCATCAAAGCATGACGAATACAAAATCGTATCTTCCATGCCCAAAAAGTCAGAGAGTTTAGCCTCAAGAGTTTTATGGGCGTCTTGCGTGCCACAAATAAAGCGCACTGACGCCATGCCAAAGCCGTGCTCATCCATCCCCGCTTTGGCAGCCTCAACCAAAGCAGGATGATTGGCTAATCCTAGATAGTTATTCGCGCAGAAATTGAGCACCTGTTGCTCATGATTAACGGCCACACTGGCCGATTGCGGGGAAGTAATAAGGCGTTCACTTTTGTACAAGCCATCAGCTTTTACTTGCTCAAGCTGATGACGTATTTGCTGATAGAAGGCAGCCGTCATCGCAATCTCCATGCTGGTGATGATTACTTTTGGAAGGCCGCCGCACAGTTTCTGTACGGCGAATGATTGGCTGCTATCATGGCACGTTCATTAGGTTTGTGCCAATAACCCGCACGAGACAGTGATTCATATCGTGTATTCCGCTTTAGGCTGGCGGAATATCGCGCAAAACACAATAAACGACGTTGGACCGGTTAATTTAAGGTATCCAGTGCGCGTATATCTTGGCGAACCAATTGCTGCTGATAGTGGTCCATTAATGCAGCGATAGCGGTTTGCCCTTGCGAGGAAGTCAGCGGATGTAGCAACGCCAACATCTGTAAAACGCCTTTGTAGATCACACCGGCATGAATATGTGTTTGTGGCGCTTGCGCACTTTGGTAGAAAATCCAGCTTGACGCGACCTGCTTCAAGGTTTCGCCCACGGCAGCCAACCCACTCTCACTCAGATTCAACCACCCCGCATGGCTGTAATGCTGCAAAATAGTCATCAGGTTGGTTTGAAGCTGTTGTTGTGCATCGAGGTACTTATGCTGTAGCGCTTCATCGCGACGCAGAATATCGGGCAGATTGGCGTAAAAAAAGCGGTAGCGCCAAATCAAACTGAACGTTGCATCGAGATAATGTTGCAACAGCGCTTGGGTATCTTCTTGAGGCTGACTAGGATCAAAAGCAAGGGCGAGATCTTGCGCGTATTGATCAAAAATGCTGTGTATAATCGCCTCTTTATTACGAAAGTGGTAATAAAGGTTTCCCGGGCTTATCCCAAGATCAGCCGCAATATGATTCGTGGTAATATTTGGCTCACCGTGTTGATTGAATAAAGCCAGTGCAGCATGGATAATTCGGTCTTGGGTTTTCATGTATGGTTCAGTCCTCTGCCCGGTTGATGCGTAACCATACTATCACAGTCAACAATAATGGCGACGGCGTCTGTCGCCTGCAACGATGAATTAGGTAACGATATGATTTTTGTGACTGGTGGTGCCGGCATGATCGGTAGCAACTTAGTAAAAGCACTTAACGAGCAAGGCTATCGTGACATCGTTGTCGTCGATAACCTTAAAGACGGCACCAAATTCGTTAACCTGGTTGATTTGGATATTGCTGATTATATGGATAAGGAAGACTTTCTTACCCAAATCATGGCCGGTGAGAACTTCGGGCCTATCGAAGCGATTTTCCACCAAGGTGCTTGCTCAGCGACCACCGAGTGGGACGGCAAGTACATGATGCTCAATAACTATGAATATTCTAAAGAGCTATTGCATTACTGCATTGACCGTGACATTCCGTTTTTATACGCCTCGTCAGCGGCTACTTATGGCGGCCGCGACAGAGACTTCATTGAAGCGCCAGAGTATGAAGGCGCGCTGAATGTTTACGGCTACTCGAAGCAGCAGTTTGATAATTATGTCCGTCGCGTGCAAGACGATGCCAAGGCGCACGGTGAAACACTGCCACCGATCACCGGTTTTCGTTACTTCAACGTTTACGGCCCTCGTGAGCAGCACAAAGGCAGCATGGCGTCCGTTGCTTACCACCTGAACCAGCAAATCTTAAACGGTGAAAACCCGAAGCTGTTTGAAGGCAGTGACACATTTAAGCGTGATTTCGTCTATGTTGGCGACGTGTGTCAAATGAATATCTGGTTCTGGCAGCAACAAATCTCCGGCATTTTTAACTGTGGTACTGGCCGTGCCGAACCGTTTAGCGCCGTCGCCAACGCCGTCATCGCGTTTCACGGTCAAGGGGAAATTGAAGAGGTGCCGTTCCCCGATCACTTAAAAGGCCGCTATCAAGCTTACACGCAGGCCGATTTGACCAAGGTTCGTGAAGCCGGATATACCGCTTCCTTTAAGACTGTGGCTGAAGGTGTTGCCGCCTATCTGGCTGAAATCAATCGCTAATATAATGATGTTTACGCCAAGCCGTGACGCTTGGCGTATGAGAAAATCGAATAATGACAAAACAGCGACCCGATTACGATCCAAATGCCTATAACCCCGAATTTTCGCGTGCCTTCCTCGCACCGAAATATTGGGGCACCTGGCTGATGTTATTGGCTGCCTTGCCAATCTGTTTGTTGGTACCTGCGCGAGCAAAGTATCGCTTTGCCCAATGGGTGGCACGCAAGCTGGTGAAAAAGAAAAAAGGCACGATTTTGAATGCATGGCTCAACCTTGAAGCCTGCTTTCCAGAGCAATCAAAGCAAGCACGCGAAGCGATCTTGGTCGAGACGCTAACAACCGCAGGAGCGTTTTTACTCAGTTTTCCACTGATTACGTTACGTGGTCGTCAGTGGTTTCAACAGCACTGTGATGTCATTGGCATGGAGCATATTACCCGCCACACCGATCATGGTGAGCCGGTGATCTTGTTTGTCCCCCATACCTGGGCGATTGATGCGGCGGCGATTTTATTTGCCTCACAGGGCTTACCTGTCGCTGCCTTCTCAAAACGACAAAAAAACGGTCTCCTCGACTGGCTGATGCACCGCCAACGAGTACAATATGGTGGTAACTGCTACGAACGAGAAGCAGGGATTAAACCTTTTATTCGTGCGGTTAAACGAGGCTTCTTGGGCTATTACCTGCCCGATGAAGATATGCGTGATGAGAGCAGTGAGTTTGTTCCTTTTTTCTCAACAACCAAGGCGACACTGCCAAGTCTCGGCAAGTTGAGCAAAGTCACGCGTTCGCATATCGTGCCTGTGCTATCTGGCTTTGATGCCAAAACCGGCCGGTTTGTCATTACCATCCATCCAGCATTTAGCGAGTTTCCAACCGGTGATAGCAAAACGGACGCCCACATGATGAACCAACACATCGAAACCATGCTCGAGGGTCAATACGATCAATACATGTGGATCCTACAGCTGCTCCGCACACGCGAAGACGGCCGCAATATCTACCAAGAGGCAAAAAGGAAACGGGCATCATGACACGAGTACTCGTCATTGGCCCGTCTTGGGTCGGCGATATGGTGATGTCGCAATCACTGTATAAAGCCATCAAACAACAACACCCTGACGCCACCATTGACGTGATGGCGCCTGGATGGTGCGCCCCTATTTTGGCGCGTATGCCAGAAGTTAATCGCAGTATCGACATGCCACTGGGCCATGGAGAATTTGCACTCGGTAAGCGCTACCAATTAGGTAAACGCCTAGCAAAACATGGCTATGACCATGCCTATGTATTGCCTAATTCCGCCAAATCGGCGCTGATCCCTTGGTTTGCTGGGATCCCAACACGTACCGGTTGGAAAGGTGAAATGCGTTATGGTTTGCTCAACGACCTGCGTCCCAATAAAAAAGCGTTTCAATATATGGTTGAGCGCTATGTTGCCCTGGCACACCCACGCGCCACGATGCAAAGTTCGGTCTCACTCGGCGGCCTTGAAGGCCTACCAAAACCTGAATTAACCATTGATCCTGACGCACAAGCGGCTGTGATCACTAAGCTAGGCTTAAACCAAGATAGACCCATCGTGGGTCTTTGCCCGGGTGCCGAGTTCGGCCCAGCCAAAAAGTGGCCTGAGCAACACTATGCCGAGGTCGCTCGCCAGATGCATGCTAAGGGGTTTCAAGTTTGGCTGTTTGGCTCAGCCAAAGATATCGACACCTGTGAAAAAATTGCTGCTCTTGCCGACAACGCACCGAATATTCATGTGTTAGCGGGTAAAACCAATTTAATTGAGGCTGTTGATCTATTAGGCGCTTGCCAAACCGTCGTCAGTAATGACTCCGGCTTGATGCACATCGCCGCGGCGGTCAACTGCCAGGTCATTGCCATTTATGGCTCAACGTCCCCCGATTACACGCCGCCTTTAACCAGTAAGGTCGACATTGTGCATACAGATATTGAATGTCGCCCCTGCTTTCAACGCGAATGTCCACTTGGGCATTTGAAGTGTTTAAAGGATTTGGACCCTAGCCGCGTTATTTCTTTAATAAAAATGGATAAAGCGTCATGAGTGAAGGGAATACAACCGTTGCCGTTGCACTTATCGTTAAAAACGAAGCGCATAACATTGATCTATGTTTGCAGTCTGTATGCAATTGGGTGGATGAAATCGTTGTACTGGACGCGGGAAGCTCAGATAACACAACTGAAATAGCTAAACAGTATACGGATAAAGTCTACGTAGCTTCAGACTGGCGGGGGTTTGGAAAACAACGCCAGCGCGCTCAATCATATGTAGAAAGTGACTTTGTGTTTTGGCTAGACGCAGATGAAAGAGTCACACCTGAATTAAAGAAAAACATCTTAGGTGTTATCAATGACCACCAACCTAACTGTGTCTATTACATAAATAGGCTTTCTAACGCCTTTGGGAAAGAAATCAAGCACTCTGGTTGGCACCCAGATTGGATTTGCCGACTTTATAAAACATCAGAAACTCATTATTCTGACTCTCTCGTGCATGAACAGGTTGTTGTTCCTAATACACATAAGAAAATTTATTTACATGGTGTTCTACTGCATAACACGTTTAATTACCTCCATGAATATACCGCTAAAACCAACCAATATATAAAATTATGGAGTGATCAGCGCGAGGGCAAGATGAGCTCAAGTGTCTCCAAAGCTTTAGGGCATGCTCTTTTTAGATTTATTAAGATGTATTTCTTGAAAAAAGGATTTTTAGATGGTCGACATGGCTTTATCCTCGCACTTCTCAGCGCCAACGTCGTTTTTACGCGTTATGCCGACTTATGGCTAAGAGACTATGTCAAAAAACAACGTTAAGATGCACATTTGCCACGTTAATCTCGCTTCTGGTTTTAGCGGCGGTGAGCGACAAACGCTCACACTGATTAAACAACAGCTCGCAATGGGTTATCGACTCACCGTAGTGGTAAACCCCAAAAGCCCGCTCGCTGATAAAATTCGCGCGTTAGAACAATGCCAATTAGTGCTTTGTCCGCACTATACTCGACGACATGAGCGCTCAATCACCGCAACATGTGATCTGGTCCATGTCCACGAAGGCCGAGCGATTTATTGGGCATTGCTCCAGCGCTTATTACATAATGTGCCTTATATCGTGACACGCCGCATTGATAACCCTTTAAAGAAAAAGTGGTTATCTCAACTTGCATACCGCAAAGCGAGTGCCCTGGTCGGTTTGAGTTCGGAGATTATCCATCAACTAGAAAAACGTTACCCTGATGCCAAGTTAGTCAAAATTCCTAGCTCTCCTGTCATCTACCCTGTATCGCAAGATAAGGTTGAGAAAATCAAAGCGCAATTTCATAGGAAGTTCTTAGTGATTCATGCCGCCAATATGTATGCGCATAAAGGCTTTGATGTCACGATAGAAGCGGCACGCTTACTTGCTAACACATCGCCCAACATCCAGTTTTGTTTACTTGGTGATGGTAAAGAACGTGAAGCGTTAGCGCTTCAAGCGAAAGGACTCAGCAACGTTCACTTTGCTGGCAAACAAACGAATATGGGCGATTGGTTCGCAGCGGCCGATTTACTCGTCCATCCTTCCTATTCAGAAGGCTTAGGTTCGGTCATTTTAGAAGCAATGGCAGCCGGGCTCCCTGTTGTTGCAACGCGTGCTGGCGGGATTCCTGATATCATCACACATAGTATATCTGGACGGCTTATCGAGGTGGGAGAGGCTGATCAACTAGCGAGTTCTATCACAGATATAGCCAATGATACGACTCTTAGAAACCGCCTTATTGTCGGTAGTCTCGAACAAGCTAAAGCCTGTGATATCAATCAAACCGTCCTAACCTATCAATCCCTATACCAAACGATAAAAGACGGATCCAAGATTGTATGACGAGTGTCTGATAAATCTTAGAGACTGGAGCTCGGTTGGAGAGAATGCCACTATTTATCGCACCCAAACGTCCATAGGAGTTTCCCTGTGCGCTGGTTATACACATTATTACTCACACTTGCTGCCCCTTTTTTGCTTGTCGGGCTTTATCGTAAACGGCCCGGTAAGCCGGCGGTGGGGGAGCGCTGGCAAGAGCACTTTGGTCGCACACCCAACATTGAGGGGGCGCCGATTTGGTTGCATGCGGTTTCCGTAGGGGAAGTCCTCGCCGCCAAACCGGTGATCAGTGCACTGCAACAAGCTTATCCCGATGTTCCTATCCTCATCACCACCACTACAGCCACTGGGGCCGAGCAGGCAATGCGAATCAAAGGTGTGAACCATCGCTATATGCCTGTCGATTTTCCGTTTGCGATTCGTGGTTTTTTACGTGCAGTCTCTCCAAGGCTATGCGTGATCATGGAGACCGAGCTTTGGCCCAATACTTTGCATCATGTCGGTCGTGCCGGTGTTCCCATTACGATCATTAATGCGAGGCTTTCTGAAAAGGCATGTCACCATTATCAAAAAATTGCGCCGCTCTTTCGTGCCATGAGTCAGCATATCGATCTCATACTGTGTCAGCATACCACTGATAAAGCACGTTTTGCCGCACTGGGGGTCCCCGCAGAAAAACTAAGCGCAGTTGGGTCGGTGAAGTTTGATATCAAGGCGGTAAATCCTGATTTAGGCGCTGCGCTTCGTGACGCTCGCGGTGAACGCCCTTGCTGGATAGCGGCCAGCACCCATGCAGGCGAAGATGCCATCATGTTAGCCGCCCACAGTATTTTGCTACGTGATTATCCGGATGCTTTATTGATTATGGTCCCTCGCCACCCTGAGCGCTTTGATGATGTCTCGCAACAAGTCGCGGCTCAGGGCCTCAGTATACAAAGACATACTCAGGGCGAGACGCTTACCACGAGCACGCAAGTGTACCTTGGCGATACCATGGGTGAGATGATGATGTATCTCGCCAGTGCAGATGTGGTTGTCATGGCAGGGAGTTTTTTAGGCGCCAAAGTTGGCGGTCATAATCTGTTAGAGCCCGCTGCGCTCAGCAAACCCTTATTAACCGGACCCAGTTACTATAACTTCCAAGTCATTGGTGATGCTTTAATAGACGCAGGCGCACTGCAAGTATGTAACGATAGCCAAGATCTCGCGGCAAAGATTGGCGCTTTCTTTAATGCACCGCCACTGGCAGCGCAAGCAGGAAAAGCCGGTTTGGCGGTGGTCGAAGAAAACCGTGGCGCCGTTGAGCGAACCTTACAAGCACTCACCCCTTGGCTTCGACACTCGCACTGAGTGGCGACTACTTTCGAATATGATTGTAACCTTTTAAGACCGCAGCCCAATCCTCGGGCTGCCAGCGGATTTGGCGCTTCTCTTTTTCTTTTTTAAAAGAGCGATGCAAGCGTGCTAAGTTGTCTTCTTTCCATTGCTCACCTTCACGCTGTTGGCACTTATCAAAATCAATCAGCCACAGTTTGCCTTTTCTATCACGAAGAATATTATGGATATTCAGATCAGAATGGCACACGCCGGCATCATGTAAACGACGCACCAAGCGGCCAATGGCGTGATAATCGTGAGCTAGCAAGCTGTTTTCGCTTAATATCGCCACCAAGTCACGGGCTCCTGGGACTTTTTCTACCAAGATATCGGCACGATAGGTACGGCCTGTCTTTACCGCACGAGCAGCGACGGGGCGCGGTACAGGGAGCTTTTTCTCGCGCAAATAAGCCAATAAGCGCAACTCCGCACCGCAGCGCGTTTCCTCCCAGCCCGTAAACCAGTATTGGTCTTTCACCAATTTGCCGAACAGGCCGCCGCGATAATAATGCCGCAGTGCCATCTCCATTTTCGGGCCACGGACAAAAAAGGTTATCCCTCGCCCTTTGGCCGAGCCGGTGACGGCAGCCTGTTGGTGCCAAAAATGAATATCAAAATACTGGCGCGGCTCCCCGACCACCAAGGTAGGATCGTACCAGATGCACTCGTTTTCGCGTTGCTCGACTTCTATACTCACGGTTTTTCCTGTTTACGCACTGACGCTGGCGCACATCAGTGTACCTTGCTCGCGGTTAGAATCACAGGCAAGGGCACGCAAGAGAGTCAGAACAATGCGCGCAGAACAAGGATTTGATAACCTCTTCCCAATACACGTTTTTAAGGATAAGCCAGTGACACAAAAACAACATACCCGCGTGATTTACCCGGGCACATTTGATCCGATCACCAACGGTCACTTGGATCTGATTGAGCGCGCGGCACGAATGTTTGACGATGTGATTGTGGGCATTGCCGCCAGTCCAAGCAAACAACCGCTTTTTGATCTGAATGAACGCGTCGCCCTGACGCAAACGGTCACCGCGCACTTATCCAATGTCTCCGTGGTTGGGTTCTCAGGATTACTGGTCAACTTTGCCAAACAGTACCAAGCCAACATTTTGGTCCGTGGTTTGCGTGCCGTATCAGACTTTGAGTATGAGTTTCAGTTGGCCAACATGAACCGGCGTTTAATGCCCGAGCTAGAGAGTGTCTTTTTAACCCCGTCGGAGGAACACTCTTTTATCTCTTCCACACTCGTCAAAGAAGTGGCTTTGCACGGGGGAGACACGCGAGAATTTGTGCACCACGAGGTACTCAACGCTCTGAAAGACAAGCTGCAGGCAACGCCTTCATCCTAAAGGCTGGCATTGCGGGCAAAATACCGTTGCCCGCTGTCCAATGACGATACGCTCAAGCACAACGTCACAAGCCGGACAAGGCTGACCGGATTTACCATAAACACGCAGCGCTTGGGCGAAATAACCGGCTTTACCATCCGCTTGCGTAAAATCTTTAAGCGTGGTTCCTCCTTGAGTGATGGCGGCTGCGAGAACGGTTTTAATTTCGTTCACCAAGCACGCCGCCTCAGTCGCCGTGAGACTGCCCGCGGGTCGCTTAGGATGAATCCCCGCACAAAATAACGATTCGTTGGCGTAAATATTCCCCACCCCAACCACTACCGCGTTATCCATAATAAAGCTCTTCATCGCCATTTTTTTCCCTGTTGCTTTGGCTAACAGGTAGTCAGGGTCGAAGGCATCGGTTAATGGCTCGGGGCCCAATTTACCCAAAACGGTATGGGGCGTCTCACCGTCTTGCCACAGCCAGGCGCCAAAGCGGCGTGGATCATGATAACGCAGTAAGCGCCCATTACTGAGTGTCACATCGACATGATCGTGCTTCTCGGGCGCCAGTGACGTCGGTAGCACCCGCAAACTGCCTGACATCCCCAAATGGATAATCGCCGCCCCGACATCGGTTTCTAACAACAGATACTTGGCCCGACGGGTAACCCGGCGGATCACCTGCCCTTTAAGTTGTTGTAGCGCATCGGGAATCGGCCAACGTAACTTTGGCTGACGAATGGTAATATCGGTCACCGTTTGCCCTTCGACATACGGTATGATGCCTAAACGGCTCACTTCTACTTCCGGTAATTCTGGCATAGAGATGGCTCTGGATTATCACGATTTAGTTAGCGGGAAAAGATACCGACGATCAACAGACACCGCCAGCCATTGCCCCTGCTCATTTTGCATCAACCAAAATTGGGGCTGCTGATAATAAGTAATACGGATCGGCTCTTTGTCTGGACTCCGGGTCAACTCGAGCGTACGGGGAGCGGTAAGTTGTGGGCGCAGTGACTGTAAGGTTGCTTCATCAACTTGGGTGCCTGCCAACCCTAGCCACCGCTGAGCCAGCTCGGTTGGGCTGATCACTAACGGCTTATCCGTTTGCCAGCCATCCAAGGTACGGGTGAGCGTTAAATGCGCAAAGCGCAGTGATAACACCTCACTGCGTGAGTCCACCAGCGCAATGACGCCTTCAGGCATGGCATTTGATTGGCGCTGATGACGTAAATAATCGGGCAATAGCATTAAGCCAAAAAAAATCACGACTGAAAAAATCAGGATGTTGTTCCACGTCTGCCGTTTTAGCTTCATGTTTTCTCACCCAAGGCCGCTGTACGTATTTATCGCAGTATATACCCAAACACTGACGGATTTTAGTTATAAAAAAACCCAGCCGAAGCTGGGTCTTTTATCAAAGCATCGATCAAATTACTTGATTTTGGCTTCTTTATACATAACGTGCTTGCGAACTACAGGATCAAATTTCTTGATCTCGAATTTGCTAGGCATGTTACGTTTGTTCTTGTCTGTGGTGTAGAAGTGACCAGTACCCGCTGAGGATACTAGACGAATCTTCTCACGAACGCCGCTTTTAGCCATTCTCTAATTCCTCTTATACTTTCTCACCGCGGGCACGCATATCTGTCAATACAGACTCGATGCCTTTTTTGTCGATGATGCGCATACCTTTAGTGGATAGGCGCAGTTTAACGAAGCGTTTTTCGCCTTCTACCCAGAAACGATGAGTTTGCAGGTTCGGCAGAAAACGACGCTTGGTGGCGTTCTTAGCGTGAGAGCGGTTGTTACCAACTACAGGACGCTTGCCAGTTACTTGGCATACTCGTGACATGAAAGTCTCTCCAAAATCGTTTCGGCTCGATATCAACCTTGTCCGCCAGTCCTGCAACGTTAAGGTCAGGTCGAAGGTCAAGGCTATCAAAGGTGGCGCATTATACTAACTGAATTCACATTGCTCAAGTCCCGAGCAGATCCTTTTATGCGCTTTTTGATCGTTTTTTTCGCCAAAGGCGATCCTTAGGAGGATAACAACCAACCTCGTTCAGCGAACGATACCACATCTCCGTCCCCGACCACCAGATGATCTAACACGCGTACATCCACTAATGACAAGGCATTGGCGATTTTATCAGTGATATGTCGGTCCGCTTGGCTCGGTTCAGCGATCCCAGAAGGATGATTATGTGCCAAAATTAACGCAGCGGCATGAAGCTCTAATGCACGGCGAACAATTTCTCGCGGATAAACACTGGCGGCATTGTGGGTCCCTTCAAATAATTGCTCATCGGCAATCACTCGGTGTTGGTTATCGAGAAATAACACATAGAAGGCTTCACGTGGCCGATCGCGCAGTAACGTCGAGAGGTAACGCCGAGTATGATCGGGGCTGGTCAGGGCATCCGTTTTACTTAACGTCTCTTTTAAATAACGACGGCTGAGCTCCAGTACCGCTTGCAGTTGCGCGTATTTCGCACTGCCTAACCCCTTACGCTGACAAAACGCCGTTTGATCGGCTCCCATCAGCGCGCGCAACGAACCAAAGTCCGTTAATAGATGATCAGCCAGCGCAACCGCACTCATCCCTGTGACACCGGTGCGTAAAAATATCGCCAGTAACTCAGCATCCGATAAACTGTCCGCCCCACGTGCTAATAGACGCTCCCTTGGACGACAATCCAAGGGCAAAGTTTTTAAGCTCATTATTATCCCTCTTTGATTTTGTCGCCAGTTAAGACACGCGAGGGATCTCGCACAATCCTTTTCGAGCGGAACTGCGGCTCGCTCGCGATTTTCCCTTGATAAGCACTCAAGGGTTTCAACCGCTCAGTGCTTAGATCGCATTCTACTTGGCTCACATCCCACGCGCTTTCCTTTGCGCTAACACACTTTTTGCACGGCGGATTATGGTATGGTTTCGCCATTCAAGCACAAACACACAGAGCATTATGGCCAATTCTTCAACACAGCCAGCCCAAACGCTGGCAGGTAAACGTATTCTGCTTGGCATGGGCGGTGGAATTGCCGCCTATAAGTGTGCCGATTTGACCCGTCGCCTGATCGAGCGAGGTGCCACTGTCAAAGTGGTAATGACACGCGCCGCTAAAGAATTTATCACACCGTTAACCCTGCAAGCGGTCTCAGGCCATCCGGTATCTGATAGCTTGCTCGATCCAGCTGCTGAGGCCTCAATGGGGCATATCGAGTTAGCGAAATGGGCTGATTTAGTATTGATTGCCCCCGCTACCGCCGATTTAATTGCCCGTATTCACGCTGGGATGGGGAATGATTTGCTCACCACGGTGTGCTTGGCCACCGATGCACCGATTGCGATTGCCCCGGCGATGAACCAGCAAATGTATCGCGCTCACGCTACACAAGCGAATATACAGGCCCTACGCACGCGCGGTTGCCTTATTTGGGGTCCGGACAGCGGTGCCCAAGCCTGTGGCGATGTGGGGCCAGGCCGTATGCTTGAGCCACTGGCCTTAGTGGCAGAGTGTGAACACTGGGCCGGCCCAAAACCGCTCACCAATAAACGGGTAATGATTACCGCCGGGCCAACCCGAGAAGCCCTGGATCCGGTTCGCTATTTGTCGAATCACAGCTCTGGAAAAATGGGCTATGCTTTGGCCGAGGCCGCCGCCAGTTTGGGTGCCGAAGTGACCTTGATTTCCGGTCCGGTTGCATTAAGCACGCCCACCGGTGTCACGCGCGTGGATGTCACCACAGCCCAACAAATGCATGATGCTGTGCATGCCTCTATCACCGAGCACGATATCTTTATCGGCTGTGCCGCGGTCGCTGACTACCGTCCACAAACGATGGCCGAGCAGAAGATGAAAAAGCAGGCAGATAAAGACACGATGACCGTTACCATGGTGAAAAACCCCGATATTATTGCCTCGGTCGCCAACTTAATCCAGCATCGTCCATTTACGGTCGGTTTTGCCGCCGAAACCCAGGATGTTGCAGCCTACGCACGTGATAAACTCACCCGCAAAAAGCTCGATATGATTTGCGCAAATGATGTGTCTCACGCCGATCAAGGCTTTAACAGTGATCATAATGCCCTGCACCTATTCTGGTCTGACGGTGACAAAGCGCTCCCCCTTGCGGATAAACCGACGTTAGCGCGTAGCGTAATAGCACACATTCACACGCGCTATTTGCAACGATCGATAAAAGAATAAGGGAGAAGCCCAGCACACCGGAGCCCTTAGCTCCGGGTGAAAAACAAGTTCAAAAGCGTGCGCCATGGCCACGCTTTTTGCTTTTAATACATAGACCTCGTCGCTAAGATAAGAGGAAAGCGTCACACTCGGCGGCACCTCTCCATGATGCCTCCTTTAAACGTCGCCAGTGTGATAGATAAAAAGACAAAGGAATCGCATCCATGGCAGCCCCGAAAAAAAGTAATCGCCGCGAAGAGATCCTCCAAGCGCTCGCGCAGATGCTGGAGTCAACCCAAGGCAGCCAGCGCATCACCACCGCCAAGCTCGCCGAGCAAGTCGGGGTGTCAGAGGCCGCGCTTTATCGTCATTTTCCCAGTAAAGCACGTATGTTTGAGGGCTTGATTGAATTTATCGAAGACTCGCTCTTATCCCGCATCAACCTCATTATTGAAGAAGAAAAGGACACCTTGGTTCGTCTCAAGTTGATTCTGCAATTATTGCTGGTGTTTGGTGAACGTAACCCAGGGCTGACACGCATCATGACAGGCCATGCGCTGATGTTTGAGCAAGACAGGCTACAAGCGCGCATCAACCAGCTTTTCGAGCGCGTTGAAGCACAGCTCAAGCAAGTATTACGTGAGCGTCGCTTGCGCGAAGGAAAGGGCTTTCCTTTAGATGAAGCCGTGCTTGCCAGTCAGCTTATTAGCCAAGTGGAAGGCGGCTTTTGTCGTTACGTACGCTCATCGTTTAAGCAGCTGCCAACCGCGAATTTTGAACAATACTGGCAACTGCTGACCAATCAATTGCAATGAGCGGTGTTGGCTGCAACGCAAATGGGCGCAATGCAATTGGCGCAATGCAACTGGCTACATCTATAACGCTAGCCAGCTGCATGCACGTTGCTTAAATGCCGTAGTTCGCTTGGTACCCTTTCACCGCGGCTAACTGCGCCGGATCCGCTTGGCTTTGTTCTAAGTAAGCGACTAAATCAGACAAACTAATGATAGAGACGACTTGGCAACCAAAGTCACGCTCCACTTCTTGGATCGCCGATAACTCACCTTGGCCGCGCTCTTGGCGATCAATTGCCACCAAGACACCCGCCAGTTGTGCGCCTTGCGCCTGAATCAGTGTCATGGACTCGCGAATCGCGGTGCCGGCGGTAATCACATCGTCCACTAACATTACTCGACCTGCGAGTGCACTGCCTACCAAGTTGCCACCTTCGCCGTGGTCTTTAGCCTCTTTGCGGTTAAAACAATATGGCGTATCCACATCATGATGCGCCGCGAGCGCCACCGCTGTGGTGGTCGCAATGGGGATCCCTTTATACGCAGGGCCAAACAGCACATCATAATCTATGCCTGCATCCATCAACGCCGCGGCATAAAATTCACCCAGTTTTGCCAAATCGCGCCCGGTATTAAACAACCCCGCATTAAAAAAGTACGGGCTCTTACGCCCCGACTTCAGGGTAAATTCGCCAAACTTCAAAACCTGCCGCTCAAGGGCAAACTCAATAAACTGGCGCTGATAGGCTTTCATGCAGTCCTCTCTTGCTGTCTGTGATTATTATCGGGCGTTCGCGACGCGCACCCATCTCAGGTTAATAGATAAAAAAATAGCCCCCAAGATGGGAGCCATTGCAATAGGATTATTCGGCCAGGGCCGATTTTTGCGCGACGACAATGTCATCAATGCCCTTACTGGCCAGTGCCAACATGGCATTGAGCTCATCGGGAGTAAACGGCTCAGCTTCTGCCGTGCCTTGCACCTCAATCATGCGGCCATCTTCGAGCATCACCACATTCATGTCGGTATCTGCCGCTGAGTCTTCCACATACTCGAGATCGCAAATCGGCGTTTGTTGATAAATGCCCACCGACACCGCGGCCACGTGGCCACGCATCGGATTCGCAGCAAGCTTGCCGTTACGCACTAACGCATTAAGCGCGTCCGCCAGTGCCACACTCGCCCCAGAAATGGACGCCGTACGTGTGCCGCCGTCGGCTTGAATCACATCACAGTCAACCGTAATGGTGCGCTCACCCAATGCTTTTAAATCGACCGCGGCGCGCAAACTGCGGCCAATCAAACGTTGGATTTCTACCGTTCGGCCACCCTGCTTACCGTTTGACGCTTCACGGCGATTACGGGTGTGGGTCGCACGTGGCAACATGCCATACTCGGCGGTCACCCAACCTTGGCCCTTGCCTTTCAAAAAGCGTGGCACGCCCTCTTCGATCGTGGCATTACAAATCACCTTGGTATCACCAAAGCATACCAACACAGAGCCTTCTGCGTGGGCCGTAAAACCGCGGGTAAAGCTAACGGGACGAATTTGGTCGAGTGCTCTTCCACTTGGGCGCATGCAAGTTACCTTCATTGACTGAAAAATGTGATGGCGATTATACGTGTTTATCTGCTCGCTTGCGATCCCTGTCCGCCTTGCCGTTCAAGACAGCTGACGCAAGAAGAGCAGATGCGTATACTCTTCATTATTCACTCTTAGCACACAAAAGCAGGTACACATGATCCACAGTATGACCGCCTACGCGCGACAAGAACTCAAGGGCGATTGGGGCAACGCGGTTTGGGAAATCCGCTCCGTCAACCAGCGCTACCTTGAAACCTATATCCGCATGCCTGAGCAGTTACGTAGTCTCGAGCCTGTGGTGCGCGAGCGTTTCCGTAAGCGCCTCGCCCGCGGCAAAGTGGAATGTAACCTGCGTTTTGACACCTCCCAGGCAAGCCAAGACAAACTCACCATCAACGAAGGCTTGGCCAAACAAGTCATTGACGCCGCACAGTGGGTCAAGGATACCGCGGGCGAAGGCAACATTAACCCGTTTCAGGTATTAAACTGGCCGGGCGTGATGGAAGCGCCGGAGCAAGATACCGATGAGTTGCACCGTGTATTACTCGCCGGTTTAGATGAAGGGCTAGAGGCTTTTGTGGCGGCTCGGGCCAGCGAAGGCGACAACATGAAAGTGCTGATTGAGCAGCGGTTGGATGCGATTAGCGCTGAAGTGATCAAAGTGCGCGAAAAAATGCCCACCGTGATTGAGTGGCAGCGTGAGCGTTTGACCACGCGTTTGGAAGAAGCCAAAGTGGAGCTCGACCCGGCCCGCGTTGAGCAAGAAATGGTGATGCTGGCACAAAAAGTCGATGTGGCCGAAGAGTTAGACCGCCTCGACTCACACGTTTCAGAAGCGCGCAAAATCCTCAAAAAAGGCGGCGCCTGCGGCCGACGCTTGGACTTTATGATGCAAGAGTTCAACCGCGAAGCCAACACCCTGGCCTCCAAATCAATCAGCACCGAAATCACCGCCTCCGGCGTCGAGCTCAAAGTGCTCATCGAGCAAATGCGCGAACAAATTCAGAATATTGAGTGATGTTCATGAGTGTTCGCCGATGGCATTAATAACAATATAATCAGATGTTTATTTGTTTTTGACGGTCATGGCGTTCGTGTAAGCTCTGTCAAGTTTGGGTAGTCATGGGTAGTAGATTGGGGAGTGCTTTCTCGCTATATTGTATCGGTGAAATTGTACTCCCCAATTTTTTAAGGCAGAGAAATAGGCATGAGCTTAACAGAAGTGTCCGACGCGACCGGCTACAGCCGTGCCCAGGTATGTCGGATTTTGGCGAAGGACTCGAAGGTTACCTGAAAAACAATGGTTCATTTGCCCAGTCGGCAGGGAAGCCCATCGACGACATAAAACGCTTAGCCACTGGATAACGCTCAAATAGATCAACCAATGCGGGACCCAATGGCGCGTCATAGCCCAAGCCGTTATAAAGCTGTTGGACGGCAGCTAACACCGTGTAAAGGCGGTTCAGTTGGTCTTCTTCGCGCTTGGTTGGGTCCGGACGGGTGCGCACTAGTGCCACATCGGGAGACAAAATACGCTTAATCCCTGTAGGTGCCGGCAAGTTGCGGTTAAATAGGCGTGAGTGATGCGCACAGTGGTTGCGTACTTGGTGAATAGCATCCACCCAAGCGCACAAGGTTTGGTACTTTTCGACGTTCAAGGTTTTCGCAAAGCGGTTCATCTTCAGTGCATTCACCTGATCGCTTTGCAAGCTCCGCATCAGCTTAGAGACATTACCAAATGTCATCAGCTCAATGGCGACCCAACCCGGCGGCAGATCGCGGAAAAACGGGCAATAGTCGTTGTAATACTTGCTGCGATAATGCTCGGCGAACTGCTCTTTGGAGTCTTTGAACATATCCCGCACACGACTAACGGTTTTGACCTGCTCGCCGTTTTCCTTAAATAAAGCCGAATCCAGATACCAAAACCGATTATCGGTTTGCTTGGTCATCCACTCCTCAAAGCCAGAGCGGATCCCCACTTCTACCTTACCCACCACATCAAACACCAAATTACGTAGCGCTTCATCAAACTGATAAAGGGCATAGCATTGCTCGAACGTGGTACCTGCTTGATAACGACGAGGGGGAGAGGACGACTCAGAGAACGGCAGCAAGTACGCTTTAAATCGGTAGTAACTGCACCGTTTAAGTACCCGAGCGGCAAAATCACGATCAGCAACGGTGATCCCTTGGGCAACCAGCTTATCGCACAACTCAGCGGCACTCATATAAGGCTTGTTATAAGGCACGCGCACAGACAAAACGGACATCCTTGAGGCAAAAAAAAAGCTTCCACTCTTACGGGCGGCGTGCGCACCTGGAGGAAGCCATTGATAAATTAATTATGTGGGCGACGTGGGGCGTTGTCAACAGATACCAGCCACTACGACGAATCAAAGCGCTAAAGCTGTCATCAATGTGCATATATTGCTGCATAGTGAGACCTGAATTCAGAATTTTTTCGGGGGTGTTTTTATTATTCTCTTTGATGAGATCCAGAATATTGGGTGATTACTGCCTAGCCGTTTAAGTGTAATACACCCAAAGCCCATTTAACGAATTACCAGTTAGATTCGGGAGCGACCTCACGCGAGACATAACGTGTTCCCTTCCATCGAACTATTCGGAATTTCCGGATGGTTGCACTTTGAACAAGCTCGCCTTCCTTGTAAATATTGACCAAGTGTTCATTAATCGTACGAATGTCTTTATCGGACAGCTCTGTCATTACAGCCTGAGAAAGCCACAATGTATCGGATTCAAAGCGGCACTCAACACGAGTTTGACCGTCTGCACTAGTGAAGAAAACAAACTCTCCTTGTGGAGCTTGAGGGATATGCTCTGTCATTCATTTCACCTTCTGCATCATTGATAGAACACGCTTATTCAAACCACTGCTTATTGGTAGACTTTTTCGACCTCAGCAAACGTAGTCACACTCTCTAGACGAGTTAGGGTTGTAAGTTTCATCGAATTTTTCATTGGGCGATGTAGCACGTTGGCCACCCAATGCCACTGCCATCTCAACTAGCCTACTGCCAACTTCGCCGCTTGCTGCCACATAAAGTTTGGCATCGGAGTGGCTAGCTCCCACGTAATATCCATCGGCTGAGATCCGGTGTGCGAGATATAATTCACTTCGCCAAAATTCACAAACCCCATGGTACGCCCGAATTCATCTTTAGTTTGCTCACGTACAAACAAAAACAGGCGCTTCCCTATCTTTTGATGTTGAATGTAATCTTTGCCGCGGCCTTTATCAGGGCGCGAGCTGTTTTGCGACTGCCAGTGAAAGCGTGACGCGTTAATCGCATAATCGTGATACATGGTCGTCGGGGAAAATTGCTTTTCATTTTTATCCAAGGTGACAAATAACAGTTCGATGTTTTGATCTTTAAGCGCATAGAGCCCCTCTCGTGCAGGCGGCTGCCGCTCCAACGTGGTAGCGCCAAACCCAACTAGAATTTGCTCACGCGCATATCGAGCATGAAGTCGCAATGGCACATCAGGCAAATCGTCCATCCTTAACTGCTCGTGCTTGGTTTGTGACAGTTTCCAGTCCAACACATCCATTAATTCTGTTTTGATGCCCAGCCGCCTTAACGCGGCAAAGCTTTGCGCAATGGATGAAAAGCCAAGAGCTGGCCCGGTTTGTTGCCAAACATCATAATGACACATGAGTCGATGCCGTTCGCTACCCGTATCAGGCGCAAAGTCTGTTTGGCAAAGCTGCTTTAAAAACTGTAGATAAGCATGATCATCAGTGGTTAAAATCCGCTGAAAAATCGCTTTATTGATTGTTTTAAGTGCACTTTCATCAACAGGGTAATCATTAGCCTTTAGCTCTGCTTTGAACACCAGTTCTGACCAACAGCCTCGCTTGTATAGTTCGTTCAAATCAATATGCGGATACAAGGTTAGGAAGTTCGCTAGCGTCAGCGGCAGGTGGGTGTGCTGAGGATATTGCCGAACCATTGCCACTAAGCGTTTTAGCGTTAGCGACGCTTTGCGAATGTTATCCAAGACCATTTCTAGCGTGCGCTTAGTAAGCTCAATACGACAGCCCAAAGGCGCATGGGGGAAGCCTTGTTCAATCTCATGGTTAATCGCTCGAGCGCTCTTGCCCACCAGCGCCCGAAACTTATTTGCAAAGTCATACTCAGGACGCGAATGACCGACAAAGTCGAGGACGGTACAGCAATCTTTGCCCTCGGCTAACCGTAAACCGCGGCCTAGCTGCTGAAGGAAAATGGTTAAACTCTCGGTGGGACGCAGAAACAACAAGGTATCCACTTCAGGAATATCGACCCCCTCGTTGAAAATATCAACCACACAAAGCACATTGATCTCACCGGCGCGCAGCGATTGCTGCTTTCGCTGGCGTTCATGCCGATTGTCGCTGGTCAACACATCCGCCTTAAGCCCTTGCAGTGAAAACTGTTGAGCCATGTATTGAGCGTGTTCTTTACTCACACAAAAAGCGAGCGCTTTCATACGGCTAAGATCCGTGATGATCTCGTTCATGCTGAGCAATATCTTATCCACCCGCGCTTGGTTGGAGGTATAGAGGTTAGTCAGCTGTGCAATATCATAGCGGCCACGTTGCCAAGGAATGGTCCGTAGATCGGTATCATCATCAATACCAAAATATTGGAATGGGCAAAGATGACGACGATTAATCGCCTCTGGCAACCGAATCTCAGCCGCAATAACGCCACCAAAATCCGCGAGAATATCGCCGCCATCATGACGCTCAGGCGTCGCCGTCAGACCCAGTAGTATTGACGGTGAAAAGTGGTGCAAAACCGCTCGATAACTGCTCGCGGCAATATGATGCACTTCATCAATCACAATGTAGTCATAGTAATCGGCCGTCAAGTTGAGCGTATCGAGCTGGTTGTTCAATGTTTGAATCGAGACAAACAGCTGCCGGTAATGATCTGGCGTGTGACCACCGACCCACAGCTCGCCAAAGGTGCTGTTACGTAATACCCCTCGATAGGCCGCACGCGCTTGCTTAAGGATTTCTTCACGATGGGCCACAAATAAAAAGTTGGCATCAGGGTGTTTTTTCAAAAAACGGGCAAAATCAAACGCAGAGATCAGTGTCTTACCAGTGCCTGTTGCCGCCACCACTAAATTGCGAAAACGTTGATGCGTCTGGCGCTCAACCGTCAGCTGCTCCAAAATCTCCTTCTGGTGAGGGAAAGGAGAGAGGTCGAAGAAAAACGTAGCACCATCTTCTTCGCCACCCCGCTGCTGCCGAAGGGCTTGATTCAGTTTTTCGGTACTTTTTACATCTCCGTCAAATCGTTCAAATTCATTCGAGGCCCAATACGTTTCAAAAGTGCTGAGTGATTTATTGATAATATGGGGGATTTCTTGCGAGGTGATTTTAAGGTTCCACTCCAAGCCATTCGTCAGTGCAGAATGAGAGAGGTTTGACGATCCGATATAACCGGTGTGATAGCCGGTCTCGCGCAGAAACAAATAGCTTTTTGCGTGAAGACGCTCGCGCTCAGTGTTGTAGCTTAACTTCACCTCGGTATTGGGTAGGCTGGCTAAATACTCCACCGCTTTCGCGTCTGTCGCGCCCATGTATGATGTGGTGATGACCTTTAACTCGCGACCACTGCGGGTAAAGGCTTCCAGCTCTTTTCGAAAAATTCTTATCCCCGCCCATTTGATGAATGACACCAACCAATAAATTCTGTCTGCGGATAAAATCTCTCTTTTCAGCTCTGACTCCAATGAAAGACCCGCATTACTGCCACAAAAAAGCTCACTTTGCGTTAAGCCGGTGAGTGGGAAAACATCTTGCACATAACGCGCTAAATCAGATGCGATCGGGTTTTCAAACTCATAAAGGGCCGTCAGGATTTTCCCCTGACTCGCGAGCAAATTATCGTCGATAATGTCTTTATCGTGGATCTGGGTTTTCAGCCACAGCAAGAATTGGTTGGATAGTGTGATTTGCTGCTCTAGGCGATCGTCACTGGCAGGCACGGCGTCGAGCACATGGTGCAAAACATGCGATAAAAAGCGAGACAACCAAACTGACGCCTCGTTGCTGGTAAGCGTCCGCTCGCCAACATAGAATCGCTCTCGATCAATACGGCTCTCAATAAGCTGCGTTACCAGCTGCTCATAAATTCCGACCTGCTGCATTTTTTCCTTCCACGCGATGAGCCTGCATCACCTTACAAACCACGGGTTGTAGGCGTTATGAAAGGATCACTTTTCTATACTTTTCAAACAATAGCAACAAAGAGTTAAGTCACACTCTCGTCTGAGGTCTACACAAAGTGACTTCACAGGTAACAATGTGTAGACCTAAGGCGGGCATAAAGGCTTTCAACCAATCAAAACTCAACGATATTTTTTGCTAACAACACTGGGTCTGCCTGAGGTGAACCCAATCATTTAAGCAAATCACTCAAGCGATTTAATAATGCTTTACGACGGCTATTAGCTGCCACAAACCGCTTAAACCGCTGTTCAAAGGACGCAGAATTATCGTGAAGCTGATAGGCCTCAAAGAGCTGATGCAAATAGCGTGATGCCGCATCATAGCCAGTGGGGCAAGTGCGATCCGCTTGCTCGTGCGCTTGCTGCCAGTAGTGATCACGCTGATTGTAGATGTCTATTAAGGCTTGTTCTTTTTCTGCTTTTTCAATGGCTAGTTTTTTTACAAGTGCCTCGGCTTGTTGTTGCTCAAACTGTCGTTGTGCGGTTGCAATATAGGGAGCCACGAGGTCGGGGTTTAACCAATACTGATAAGTTTCGTCTTTGTTGGCTGGTTCTTTTCGCGTCAGTGCTACGGCTTGGTGACGAGTTAATTGGCCTCGCTCAAACAACGTGCGTAATAGTGTGTTTTTCTCCGCTTCCGTGAGCGTTTTGAGCCAATCTTCAAACTGCAACTGGGTGTGTTTGGCTGGGTGACTGGGCTGTTCATTCAGCACCATCGTAAGCGCTTTAACCCAAGGTAAGGGAATCGCATACAGAGCAGCAAAAGCCTGTAATCCTTCGCTAAGGCGCTCAAAATCGAATTGGATTAACGGTATCGCGTCAAGCTCATCATCGTCATCTACCGCTTTGAGCCACGCTAAGTACATAAGCCGCCAGTCACCTTGGATTAACTGATTGCGTAGACCGGGTAAATGCTGGAAAAAATCGTCCGCATCTCCATCATCAAAATACGCACCATACTCTTCGATAGAGAAAGTGAGCAATTGCCACTCATCGGTTTGACGAACCTTAAAACCATCGTTCGATAACCCAAGCATGGCATCGGGTATGGTCCCAACAGGTAGTTTGATGTAGGCATCCATCGAGCCCCAGTTGGCATAGTAAAAACCGATATCGAAGTGCTTTAGCATGATCTCATATGCCTTAGCCTTTAGATCGCTAAAGTTGTAAACCACCTGGAAAGACGTTGCCGTGATATCGGCTCGGCGTGAAATGGCTCTGAGTGCTTGGCGCGCGGTGCTGTCTAAATACCCATCTAAGCGCTCAAATTTATAGTATTGATATTCGCTCACGATGCCCTGCTATCGGTTAATGTGGAATTGAAAGGTTTGCGCTAACAGCGGCTGAGTCTGAGCGGTGAGCGCAATGGGTTCGCCGTTTATAAAACGCCTTGGATCCATCGTCACAAATCCCCAAAACTGCAAAAAGCGCGCAATAAATCGCGTTTCGATAAGTCCGCTTAACAACGCTTCCGGCGGGGCGTAATCGTCCGTTGGGAACGCCTTTAACACATCGGGAAAAGCAACCATCACTTCTTGAGTAAGCTGATCGACGCTGTGATGCGCTTGTATGCGCCACAACATGAATACCCAAAAGGTGCGCAAATCAACATCGTATTCAAAGCTATCTAAATACGCCCAGTTATATTTGCCGGTTGCAGCTGCCAGCATCGGCTTAAAAAAGGCTTGCACGCCCATGTCTTGATACTGTTTTTGCGCCGCTTTTTTCACATGATAACGGCCGCTGCGTCGGTAGATAATACCGCTAATTTCGGCCAGCACGCGGGTATAGTGCAAGGCATTGAATTTGTCTTCGTTAAACCCAGCAAACTCGCTGATACTAATGTGGCGTTGGAATTGAGAAACTGAAAACTCAGGCAATAATTCACTGGCTTGTTTGACCAACTTAGCCGGTAAGTTGCCTTTGCTGGTTGCTTTAAAAGCACCGCCTTGCGCCATCGCATGTTCAAGCATCAGAGCCAAATATCGCATCACTGGGCTGGCGGAAAGATCGGCGGGTGTCGTGATCGTCACCCACTGTAATTGATCAAACGGCGCATAAAGCCAATTGGTCATTTGCGTGGGTGTCACACCACAAAAATCGGGATGAGGTTGATTATTGCGATCCTGCACTTGGCGCTGTAACACAGCATTGAGTTCATCGATACTCATACCTGGGTTATTCGCCAGCATGGTTTCAGCGTCATCAACGACTTGCGCATGTTGCTTAGACACACCGTCCATACAACACCGTTTGAATTTTTTACCACTGCCACAATGGCAAGGATCGTTGCGACCGAGCTTCATTACTGTCCCCTCGCATTTTTATTGAAGCAGCGCGGCATTTTCCTGTTTACGCTGACCCAGCGTCTTAGCAATTGCAGATACTGTGGTTTTTCTAACCCCTTGCTGCTTTGCGAGATGCGTACATTGGCTGATAGCTTCTGCCACTTCTTCAATAACTCGCCTTGCATCATGCCAACTCCCATAGCCAGCACTTGCTGCAAGTTTTTGCATTACCTTAAGCGGTGGCGCTTTGCCATACCCACCAAATGCAGTGGCATGCTCGTTAAATGGATGCGGGCTGTAGGTGACATCGTAAAAAGGCGCAAGGTTCCATTGACCGTCGTCCGCTTGTAAAAACGCCCAGTTTTTACTGTGATCATCTTGGTTAGACGACAGTAGATTAAAAACGGCACGGCGAAATTGCAGCTGTCCCGCAGCTGGAGATTTACATAGTTGACGGCTGGCTTTGATCAAGTCAATGTAATCTAAACTTGGTGTTCGAAAATCTGCATCAAGCAACCCGCAGGCACTGTGCATATGCAAGCGGCCTGTACTGTGTCCACTCACTAAATCGGCTTGTCCAGCGACATAATCAAAACGCTTGAGCGCCAACCATGCAACCGCACCACTTTTTGTTGGTGCCTCAATAAGTTGCCAGCGTGGGGGTTGGCATTTAGCTTGCTCAGCCATTTGCAAATATACCGCCTCACACAAACCTTCTTCATGCCCGAGTGCTAGATTTTTCGAGGTAAACTTAACCAGCCACGCTTCATCACCTCGCTGTGCAAAGGTGCGACATTGCTCAATTTCCCCCGTCGGCATATAAATCTGTGCTTTTGGTCTTGCTCCACCCGAACTACCACCAGCGACTAGTGCTGCCAATACCTGTTGAGTATGCCCATCTAACTTCTCATGGTTATTATCCATATAGTCTGACATTGAAGCATCGAAAAGCGTTTGAGCCTCTAAGCCCAAGGTTGCTAGATTAATATCAGCGTGCGTCGAGGCTGAAAACTCAGACACCGGAGAAAAAGACAACGCCCCGATGCCTTTATCACCGACAAAGGCCAATCTGTCCATCGCCGTTAATTGATTCGGCAGGATGCCTTTTTGCCGGAAAACACGATCTTGTAACATCATGCCCCAACCATCAGGCAAACAATCCCCAAATACGCCATGCACCCCTTGATGAGGCTGTTTAGGTGCGGCTTGTACTTGCATGCTCGACTGTAAAGTAAACGGTGATAAATTGCCAAACTGCTGCAAATAGCCGTCTGTATACTGAAAAAAAACACCTTGCCGATTCTGAGCCAAGATCCCTACAGCAACCTGCTCTCCTGAACTTAACGTACGGGTGACAGTAAGTTTTTGAATCGGTCTAAAACTCATCTTTTAGTACCTCATCAATACTCGAGGGCGCAGTGACGCGCTCTTTATGCGGCTGGGTGAGCTGATAAAGCCTATCCAATGAGTCTAGGGTCTGCCAAAGCAACAGCAATTGGCGAAAGGAAATTTGCCCAGTCAGCTCAAACTTTTTAATCGTTGAGGCAGGCACGCAGCTTCGCTTTGCCAGTGCCGCTCGTGAGAGCTTTGCGCGCTGACGCAACGCCCGTAAATAAGCAGCATAGGCTTGGCTTACATCGGTATCATCCAGTAAGGTGAAATTCATCTTCAATGGCCATTGGATATTATTATATCTAATATAGCGTAAAATAAACCAAATTGGCTACTATTGTAGCCAAAAACCCCCCATGTCTTCCATCAAGCTTTTGCTGATGAAGCACCCCCCGATGTTGGATATCCAACTACTGGGGGTTACCTCATTTTTACCAGAGGGGCCTGGGCGTGTACTTAACTCACCGCTTCAGGCTTTTTTTCGGCCACCGGTTGCTCGGCACGGCGCTTGTGTTTGCGGTATTTAGGATGGGTGATCGGAATGGCAGAGAGCAGCGTTTGGGTGTACTCGTGCTGCGGCTGGTGGTAGACGGTTTCGGTCGGCCCCTCTTCTACCACATGACCAAAGTACATCACCGCCACCTTATCGGAGATATGACGGACCACCGATAAGTCGTGCGAGATAAAAATCATCGCCAAGTTCATCTCTTGCTGGAGTTTCAACAACAGATTAAGAATTTGTGCCTGCACCGACACATCCAAGGCGGAGACGGACTCGTCACAAATCAGCAGTTTCGGTTTGAGGGCGATCGCCCGGGCAATACCAATCCGCTGCCGCTGACCGCCCGAAAACTCATGCGGGTAGCGGTTTACCGCATCGTGGGGCAAGCCGACTTTATCCAACAGCTCAAGCACCCATTGGCGACGCTCTTTCGCGGTACCAACATTGTGAATAATAAAGGGCTCTTCTAAGATCCCGCCGATGGTATGACGCTGGTTGAGCGACTCGAGCGGGTCTTGAAAGACAATCTGCATGTCTTTACGCAGTGGCCGCATCTGTCGTGGCGACAACGGGGTGATGTCTTTACCTTCAAAGAAAATTTTCCCTTCGGTAGGCTCAAACAACTTGAGTATGGTACGGCCAAGGGTACTTTTGCCACACCCCGACTCCCCCACCAGCCCAAGTGTTTCACCTTGTGACACCGACAGCGATACGCCATCGACGGCTTTAATGGTGTAGCCTTGACGAAGCAGGCCTTTGCCGGAGACAAAATACTGCTTCAGATTTTCTACTCTGAGGACTTCCTTGCTCATCGCGTTCTCCTGCAACTATGTCGATGATGGCGCTGCATCAAAGTCTTCCAACGGGCGAATATCAATCATCTGCTTGGGTTGGTGAGTACGCCCCGGCATTAACCCCAGCAAACGCTTGGTATACGGATGGGCGGGGTTGTCAAATAAAGTAAAAATATCGGCCCGTTCGCGAATTTGGCCATCGTACATCACTGCCACGTCGTCACACACCTCGGCGACCACGCCCAGATCGTGGGTGATAAAAATCACCGCCATGCCGGTTTCTTCTTGCAGCTCGTTAATCAAGTCCAAAATCGAGGCCTGCACCGTCACATCTAGGGCGGTGGTTGGCTCATCACATATCAAGATATCGGGCTTACAGGCCAGTGCCATGGCAATCATGACCCGTTGGCGCATCCCACCAGACAGGTTGTGCGGATACTCATTGAGACGCTTTTCAGGCAGTGGGATTTTTACCTTGTTCATCATATCCAATGCGCAGGCATACCGGGCTTTTTTATCCAGCTCCGGGCGGTGCAACATCAAGACTTCATTGATTTGCCGACCAATGGTATGCACAGGGTTCAGCGCCGTCATTGGGTCTTGAAAGATAATCGAGATCCGATTGCCACGCATCGCATAGCGCTCTTTGGCGGGCAGAGTGACCAAGTCCGTCCCGCGATACAGAATCTCGCCGCCGGTCACTTGCCCATAGGGTTTAGGCAGCAAGCCCATAATTGACATCGCAGTAACACTTTTGCCACTGCCCGACTCTCCCACCAAGCCGAGCGTGCGCCCGGCTTTTACTTCAAAGCTCACCCCGTGAAGTACCTCACGGGGGCCATCGTCAGTGGTAAAATTAACGGTCAAATCCTTAACCGAAAGAATGACATCCTGGGTCATAAGCGCCTCTACAGCTTGTATCTGTCATCAATGATGGTCACCGGCTCAAAGGCTTTATCGTCGTCCATGGCCTCTTCGGTAGCGTCTTTCATCGCTTCATCAATCCAGAAGGTGCCAAAGCCCATCACGCGGCCGCTGGTGACCATGTTTTCGGTGCGCTTGGTCATCGCGTTATCTGGGATTTGTACATAACGCCAAAAACCTTGACGCACATACGGCACCATGTACCCCGGTACAATCACACTGGCCTCTGAGATTTTGGTGCGGATTTGATGCGACAGCTGATACTTTTTCGCCGTATCAAACTCGCTTTTATAGGCCATGATCAGCTTATCCAATGCCGGTGAGCTGTAGTTAGAGTGATTGTTTGTTTGCGTTTTATTGGCGTTATCCGAGTGGAAGTACTCCCAATAGGCCGGAATTTCCGAGGTACCCATATTAAGAAAGGCCAACTGATGCTTTTTCTCGAGTACGTATTTAAACGCCGATGAGCCATCGACCAAGTTAATAGTAAATTCCAGCCCTGCTTGCTTAGCCTGCTCTTTTAAGTAAGCAATGCGTGGTGTGTGCTGCTGATACCCATAAGTAATCGCGAAGCTTAAACGCTCGCCTTTGTCATTGACGCGAATACCATCGGCGCCAACCTGGTCAAAGCCGGCTTGTTCGAAATGGCTGATCGCTTTTTTAGGATCAAACGCTGGCGGTGTTGCACCATCATTGTCGTATTCACCATGACCAAAGCCCATTGCATGCGGTTTACGCGAGTAATCGCCACGGGTGATTTTTTCAATCATGCCGTCAAAATCGGTGGCATAGAGAATCCCTTTGCGTACATTGATATCATCCAGCATTGGCATGGCCGAGTTCATCCACAAACCGCCCGCGCCAACCGGCACTTCGTTATACCCCCAGAACTTGGTGATATAGCCTTTTTTATAAGGTTCAGATTGGGTTTTTTCATGCCAGATATCTGGAAGCACCAAATCGAACACATCCAAATTGCCCTTTTCAAAATGCTTCATGGCAATGTCGTTATCGCGGATCACGCGCATTCGAATACGCTCAACATTGTAGCGATTTTGGTAATAGGGGTTGGTATAACCCCACCAATCGTCGACATGATTAAAGGTAAGTCGGCGTCCTTTTTGCACACGGCCCAGCTCATAGGGCCCCATGGTGGGCTCGGCTTTAAAGTTATAGCGGCGCACATAGTCGTCAGCAATGCCGTCTTGGTTTTCATCTTTGCGCGGATTAGCGTAAAAATGCGCAGGGCGCGGAATTAAGCTTCCTAAGGTATACATTAATTCTTCTTGGTTTTTCTCTACTGCACTCGATATGGCCACAGTATGCGCGTCGATTTTCTCCACGCTACCAATGGTGTTGGTGTAATAGTCGTTATACCAAGGGGCAACAATGTCTTTAGAGCGATAAAACTGCATCATAAACACAAAATCATCGGCGGTCAGTGGTTCGCCATCTGACCAAGTCGCTTCTGGGTTAAGCTTAAAATAGATGGTTTTGTTGTCGTCACTAAATGCCCACTCGTTGGCCAAATCCGGGATCCATTCCAGTGTATCTGGGTGGCGCTTTACCAGTGAGGGCATTTCATCAAGAAAGTAACTGCGCAGGCCTGAGTTTGAATCCGGCCCCACAGTGCGTAATGTCTGCGGAAAACTCTGCAAATGGGTACGCAGTGTACCGCCGCGCTTGGCGTCGGGAGACCCGATTTTGGGGGCATCCCAGTTGGTTTGCCAATTAAGATTTTCAGGCAATTCCGCCGCCCAGCCGCTGAGGCTAAACAGGGAAACGGAGGTAGCAAGGATCAGTTTTTTCATCGTGATGTCCTTATCTTGATGCACACATTGCTTGTTATATTTAAAAATTGCTTGTTGTATTTAAAATCAGTCATAACGGGTGAACTTTTTCGGATCAAACGCGGCTCGGACCGCTTCCCCAATAAAGGTCACCATCACCAACACCAACACCAGAGACGACACCACAGAGGCAACAATCCATGGCGCATCCAGATTTGATTTACCTTGCTGTAACAGCTCGCCCCAACTTGGCGTCGGTGGCATCAGCCCCAAACCGAGGTAATCCAGCGCCGTTAACGCGGTAATATTGAGGGCGATGGTAAAGGGCGCCAAGGTCACAATCATCACCATGGTGTTGGGCAAAATATGGCGAAACAGGATCCGGCTAGTAGAGGCACCCAATGCACGCGCCGCCATCACATAATCACGCGACGATTCTTTGTACGTCATGGTGCGCATATACCAGGTAATCGCCATCCAGCCGAATAGCACATTAATCGCGACGAACAGGGCAAACGTGGGTTGGAGAATCGAGACTAGAATCATGATCACGTACAAAAACGGCACCATCGACCAAACCTCGATAAAGCGTTGGAAAAACAAATCAAACTTACCGCCCCAAAACCCCATCGCACAGCCCACGGCGGTGCCAATCGCATAAGACGCAGCCATGGTCAGTAACGCAAAGCCCATGGCAATACGAAAGCCGTATACCAGGCGGGCGAGAATGTCGCGGCCGATATCATCAGTACCGAGATAATGCTTGTCTGCGGCACTTGGCGCCGTGGGCGGAAAGTCGCCACTAAAGTCTTGCTCAAGCGGGTTCCACGGCACCAGTGGCATGACTACATAATTGTCGCCACTTTGTGCCTCGAAAGCTTTATCGAGCTGACGATAATTGACTTCGCTGGTGCCTACTTGGCCAAAGTCGCGCGCTAAATACACATCGCTCATCACAGGGAAGTAATAGTTGCCGTCGTATTTGACCATTAACGCTTTACTGTTGATCAACAGCTCGGCAAATAGCGACAGCACCAACATGGTGGTCAAGATCATAAACGACCAGTAACCACGTTTAATTTGCTTAAAACTGCGGATTTTCTTTTGAGTTAAAGGGCTAATCGTCAACATATCAAGATCCAAACTTCACGCGAGGGTCAATCAAGGCAACACAGATATCAGAGATGATATTGCCCGCCAGCAGTAATAGCGCATTGATGGCAACAATCCCCATCACCACCGGATAGTCACGCTCCATAATCGATTCATAGCCGAGCAAACCAATGCCGTTGATGTTAAAAATCACCTCAATCAAAAATGCACCGGTCATAAAGAACAATAAAGAGTTACCAAAATGGCTGGCTATCGGAATCAAGCTGTTGCGCAGCGCATGCTTGCGTACCGCCGAACGAAACGGTAACCCTTTGGCAATGGCGGTGCGGATATAATCCGCGGAGAGGTTTTCCATCAGGTTGTTTTTCATCGTCATGGTCAGGGTGGCAAAATCCCCAATCAGATAACAAATCAGCGGCAGTACCGCATGCCACATCACATCTTTGGCGCGCTCCCAAAAACTGGTCGCGTCGTAGTAGGCATCGCCAACAAAGCCCCCCATCGGGAACCATTCGAGGTGATAGCTAAACAAGGTGATCAGCAATACCCCCACCACATAGCCGGGTAAGGCAAAACCAATAAAGATCAGTACCGAGGAGGAGGAGTCAAACACCGAGCCGTGCTTGAGGGCTTTGTAATACCCGAGCGGGAGAGAAATAAAATAACTGATAAAGAAGGTCATCCCGCCATAAAACAGCGACACCGGCAGGCGCTCGGCAATCATATCCGCGACCGGCTCGTAATAGCGCGTCGACTCACCTAAATCAAAATTGGCCAACTTTCCTAACCAATCCATATAGGCTTCAACGACGGGTTTATCGAGACCATAAAAGGCGCGCAAATCGTCCATTTGCGCTTCAGACAAGGCCGAGCTATCTCCTGCACGTTGCAAGCTCGAGCCGCCATCACCTTGTGCTTGCATTTGGGTCATCATTCGCTCAACCGGCCCACCAGGCACAAGACGCGTGATACCGAAAATCAAAATGGTGATCCCAAGAAACGTCGGTATCACTAAAAGAAACCGACGTATAAAGTACGACAGCATAGTCCACTACTCCCTGTTAACTGTCTAGGCCTGCTGACATCTAAACAAGCCGCTTTATTTGTCTATAGTATCGCGGCGTCAGTGCCATCCTAGGCGTCGTCGGGCTTCCCCTTACATGACACACGATACTTCAGGTTTCTATATTTATCTTGATTTATCACCACGATCAACGGTCCATGTCCATGTGGCCTGATTTTTTTTCTCTTTCGATAGCAGGTACTTACAAATCAAAAAAAACGATATTCCTTCATATTACAACCCGATGACAGCATATGAAAAAATAACAAACTGAGTAACAACTCTAGTTTTTTACCCTATTTATTTGCATAAAATTCCGCTAGTTCTCTTTTCCATCCTTGTCAAACTTTTATCATTTTAAAAGCTAAAACACCCAATATAAAAGGAAGGAAGGGGAATCGCCTCATACTCGCCCTTAGTAAAAATCATGCACTCATTAACCATTTTTATAGTCACCCACTACGCAAATGTYAAAAGGTTTCATATTCTAAATTAACAAACCTTAACAGCATGACACACTTCATTTGTCCACCACTCGATATCTGGGTGTAAATGGTATTTAACGCCAATTTCTCGCCACTATAT